>JANYFI010000723.1 GCA_025362765.1 Ferruginibacter sp.
TGCACCATTGTATCTCTGTAGCGAATCGTCACCGTATGATCTTCTTTCGTTTGGTGATCAATCGTAACGCAGAAGGGCGTACCAATCGCATCCATCCGGCGATAGCGTTTTCCTATCGCATCCTTCTCTTCATAAAAACACATAAAGCTGCCTTTGCAGTCGTCCATTAATTGTTTGGCAATTTCAGGAAGTCCATCTTTTTTTAGTAAGGGCAATATCGCTAGTTTAGTAGGCGCAATTTTTGCCGGAATGCGCAATACCACGCGGCTGTCTGATGTGCCATCTTCCTTTATCCAGCTTTCATTGGCGTAAGCCAGGCTCATAATGGTGAGGAACAAGCGATCCAGGCCTACAGAGGTTTCCAGCACATAAGGCACATAGTTGCCATAAGCTTTGCCAGTGGCAGGATCAATGTCATTGTCAAAATACTGAATCTTCTTTTTGCTGAATATTTGATGCTGTGTTAAATCGAAATCGGTTCTGGAGTGAATGCCTTCCAGTTCTTTCCAGCCAAAAGGAAATTCAAATTCAATATCCAGCGCCGCATCTGCATAATGCGCTAGTTTTATGTGATCATGAAAACGCAATTTTTCTGCAGGAACGCCCAGGCTTTCATGCCATTTTTTTCTTTCTTCTTTCCAGAAATTATACCATTCCATTTGAGTGCCGGGGCGGATGAAGAACTGCATTTCCATCTGTTCAAATTCCCGCATGCGAAAAATAAATTGCCTGGCAACAATTTCATTTCTAAACGCCTTGCCGGTTTGTGCAATACCAAAAGGTATTTTCATACGGCCGGTTTTTTGCACATTTAAAAAATTTACAAAAATGCCTTGTGCAGTTTCGGGACGCAGGTACACTTTATTATCATCCGGATTGTCAGCTACCACAGCACCAAATTCTGTTGAGAACATCAAGTTGAACTGGCGCACATCTGTCCAGTTACAGGTTTTGCTAATTGAACAAACAATGCCATATTCAATAATAAGATCTTTAAATAAACTTAAATCATCTTCTGCTAAAGCGGCATAAAATTTTTCACGTAATTCAAATCCTTGTTTATAATCAGAATATGTATTTAGGAAATTCTGTAGTTCTTGTTGCTTTTCCAGGCTTACCATCGAATTTTGCCATCCTTCTTCTTGGTCAACTAAAAACCCTGCCGTCCTTGCTTCTGAAACAGCTGTTTGCATTAACGATTCTACTTTGTCCTCAATCAAATGATCTACCCGGTATCTTTTGTTACTGTCTTTATTGTCGATCATCGGATCGCTGAAATTATCAACGTGGCCGCTTGCTTTCCAGGTGGTAGGATGCATAAAAATAGCCGCGTCAATACCTACGATATTGTCATGCAGTTGAGTCATACTCTTCCACCAGTAATCACGGATGTTCTTTTTTAACTGCGCCCCGTTTTGGCCGTAATCGTATACCGCCGCCAGTCCGTCATAAATCTCACTTGATTGAAAAATATAACCGTATTCTTTACAGTGAGCAATCAGCTCCGCAAAATTGTTTGATTCGTTTGCCATAAGGCTGCAAAAATAAGCGAAAACGCAAAAGATTGATCGCAAATTTTTATAGGCTACCTGTATAACATCGATGCAAAATTGTTATTTACATGTTTATCAAACTATGGTCAGTCGGGATAATCAAAAGAAAACCTATATTCAATTTTCACTTTATCAATTTTGAACAAGAATAATAAAATGTAATGGTTGAAGTTTCCGAAAATAAGCCCTCTTTGCTGGAGAAGTTTGGCGTGTATTATCTTACTTTATTCAAAAGAATAGATTCAGTCCACAATGTTTTTGATATGACGGACGAAGAGCTGTCCAAAAAAATTAAACACATTTCTTTAAAGGGAATCATCTTATCTTCTCTTGTCGGATTGATTTGTGTTTTTCCTACAGTTTGGGCCGATGTTGAATTTACGAACCGGCCAGCGCTGGTACATTATGGATGGGTAGCCTGTGTTACTTTAATTTCCATCGCCATAGAATTTTACGCCTTGTTTGTAATTGCATTAAAATCCGTGTATGAAGTGAGTGATTTAATTAATATGCATGCTACCAAATACGAACTGTTGGATAGCAATGTATTTGGGGTTAAAAATATCCTGGCACGTACAGCCCTCGAGCTGCCCGATCCGGAATTGAAAATTTTGGGCATTGATCCGTTTAAACGCATTTCTAAAAAGAACCTTTTTATTTTAGGAATATTTTACAAGGCTAAAATATTTTTAACCAATCTTGTTTTAAAAAATGTATTGAAATATACCGTCGGCAATTTTTTATTTGGTGCTTCCATATTGTATGAGGCGCTGCCGGTAGAAGCATTCTGGAATAGTGTGGTGCTGCGAAGAGTGGTACTGGAAGCCCGGTTGCGATTGTTTGGCTTTGCACTGGCAAATAGGATTGCACAAGAGGTTATTCACGATGGATTATTGAAACAGTTGTCGCCCCAGGCAAAAACCGGCTGTCTTCGGGCGATTGGCAATGCCGTAGTAATGTCGAAAAATTATCATCCCAATATGATGATACTATTAATCCGGTTTCAGGATTTATTGAAAATTGAAGAAGAAAATAAATACGATGATTGGGATATGTTTCTCCAAACGTTGAATACTGTATCAGAAAAGGAACGTAATTTTTTGATGGATTTGTTTACGGTGGCTGCGGCCTTTGATGGCAAAATCAGCAATCTTGAAACGGATGGCCTGCAGGAAGTTTACGGGCGGCAATATTCGCTGTATCTTCCGCGGCTTCAAAGGCTTACTCATTGTTTAAGAGAAGGAAAGTTAAACGAGGCGCTGTCGCTTTGTAAACTGGATTTTGCAGCAGGATAGCAGATACGGATGATGCTTTATATCAAACATGATTCTGTTAATCATTTTTTTAGAAGGATAGTTTTTGTTGTTATCAAAGGAAATGTTTAAATTTTTTTTTGTGATCAAGAGGGCTTTAAACATATCATCATTATCCTTCAAAAAACGCATCAATCGTTCTTCCGACGATTTGGAAAGCCAGATTTTTAATTGAATATCTTTTACATGTTTCGGTGTGTCTTCCATTATTGTTATCCGGTCTGACCTTTGGTGCCGACCGGCTGCTTATTT
>JANYFI010000350.1 GCA_025362765.1 Ferruginibacter sp.
CGTTTTACAATGGGACCAGGAAACTTATCTGCCATCCAAGGGCAATGATTTCCGTGGCCGGCAACTGGCAACATTAGGTGAAATTGCCCACCAACAATTTACCTCTGATACCATGGGTGGTTTATTGCAGGAACTAAACAGCAAAACAGATTTAACTGATAAAGAAAAAAGAAATGCAGCACTTAGTCTTGAAGACTACAATCGCAATAAAAAACTCAGCAGCGATTTTGTAAGAAAGATGAGCGAAGCGGTCAACTCTTCGTATCATGCCTGGATTAAGGCCCGCAAGGACAATTCGTTTGCTGTATTTGAACAGCCACTTCATCAACTGATTGAGCTGAAAAAACAGGAAGCCGATTTACTAGGCTACGAACAACATCCGTACAATGCCCTGATGAATGAATATGATAAGGGACTTACCGTTGCGACCGTAGACAGGATATTTGCGGATCTCCGGATGCAATTATTGTCGTTACTGGCAGTAATTAAAAATAAACAGCAGGTAGACAATTCTTTTTTGCATCAACATTTTGATAAAGATGCTCAATGGAAATTTGGTATAGAAATGCTGCTGCAGATAGGATTTGATTTTGAAGCAGGCCGGCAGGATTTGAGTGTACATCCCTTCACCACAAGTTTTAACAATTACGACGTGAGGGTAACTACGCGAATTGACGAAACTGATTTCGGCAATATGACGTGGAGCTGCATTCATGAAGGTGGCCATGCCTTGTACGAACAGGGTTTGCCTGCGGAAGAATACGGTTTACCGCTAAGCGAATATTGCAGCCTGAGTATTCACGAAAGCCAAAGCCGTTTGTGGGAAAACTCCGTTGGACGTGGGCTTCCTTTTTGGCAGCACAATTTTACCCGGCTAAAAACGTTTTTTCCGGAACAGTATAAAAATATTTCTGTTGACAGTTTTTATAAAGGCATAAACAAGGTAACTCCTTCACTGATCCGCACGGAGGCTGATGAACTAACCTATCATTTCCACGTGATGATACGATACGAAATTGAAAAAATGTTGATTGAAGGAACGATTACAACCAGGGATATTCCAGCTTACTGGAATGAACACTATCAAAATTATTTGGGTGTTACTGTTCCCGATGACAGCCGCGGGTGCTTACAGGATATTCATTGGAGCCATGGCAGTTTTGGCTACTTTGCCACCTATAGCCTTGGTAGTATAATTGCAGCACAATTATATGCAGCGATTGAAAAAGAAAACGACTCGGTAAATAAAGAAATTGCCAATGGAAATACATCAGTTGTATTATACTGGCTTAGAGAAAATATTCACCAATACGGCCGTCAATATACATCAGAACAATTATGTACAAAGGCAACCGGCGAACCACTGAATTCAAAATATTTTATCGATTATGCTACAAAAAAATTCAGCGGCATTTATAACCCGTAAAAGAAAAAGGCCATTATTTGTTATAAACCACTTGTTGCTGGCAGGGTTGTTTAGTGCTATGTTATTATGTGGCAGCAGCTGTAAAAAACTTAAATTATTAACAGGAGACCAGGCGGCCCTGGAGCAATTTTTTGCTGAAAATGTCATCGGTCAAAACTTTGTAGTAGATTATGCGACTGATAGCAGTATTGATATTACCACCCAATATACCGGTTACAATTTTGTTTTATCAAAAACCTCCTCCTACTACAACGGCGTATTGACGGGCGAAAAAGATGGCATAACCTATACAGGCAACTGGAGTACCAACAATGATTATAGTCAACTTGTAATCAATTTAACTTCTTCAAATATTCCTGCGTCATTTGCTTTTTTAAACCGTACCTGGAAATTTACCCAAAAAGTACCTCCTTTACTTAAACTGGCTCCATGGGGCAGCACAGACCCCAAAGTATTGTATATGCGAAGATTATAAACCCGACAGCTTTTTTTATTCCACTGTTTCCCTGCTCAAATTCAGCATAATTCTTACTATTGTTTTATAGTACAATTTCTACTTTCCTTAGTATTTCTGCAGTTTTACAATTTTTGACGCCGTTTGGAGTTACTACCGCAATCGGCCTACAGAAGGTGCTATCCAATTTTTCATAAAACCAAAAGCAAACAATCCTATGATAACCAGCGTTGCAACCAGGGCAAGCTTTCTGTTATTATCAGTGATGTTTAGTCTGGGCCTCAAAGCTCAATTGGCGGCTAATTTCACCGCGTCTCCAACGAGCGGATGCGCTCCGCTGGTAGTTCATTATACTGACGCCTCTACCAGTAATCCCACACAATGGAAATGGAATTTAGGAAACGGCACGGTATCTTATGTACAAAATCCCTCTGTTACCTATTTTAATCCCGGACAATACACTATTAAATTAGTAATAAAAAATAGTGTCGGCGAAGACTCTGTTACAAAAACACAGTTTATTACGGTATTTGCTCAACCTAAAGTACAATTTACAAGTGCAGTTACATCCGGGTGTATTCCTTTAACCGTTCTATTTACTGACCAAAGTAACGCCATAAGTGGCACCATCAGTTCATGGCAATGGGATTTTGGAGATGGCTTTTCATCGGCCCAGCAAAACCCTTTGCACACCTACACCACTGCAGGCAACTTCAACGTAACACTTCGGGTAAGAAACAGTAATAGCTGCCTGAGCACCTTATCAAAATCACAATATATAAAAATCAATCCCATTGTAAAGGCCAATTTCAGCAATACGCCTCCTGATAACTGCGTTTTTCCTGTAGCTATTACATTTAAAAATTTATCAACCGGTACTGGTTCACTGAACTATAATTGGGATTTTGGCGATGGAACAGTATCGGCCTTGGCTAATCCTGTTCATTCTTACAACAGCTACGGTAATTTTTCAGTGAGACTAATAGTTACCAGCACAAACGGGTGTACTGATACCATTACAAAGTCCGCAGCCATTTCAATCAACCAGGTAAGGGCATCTTTCATCAACAGCGATGCAATCTGTATGTTGCAACCGGTCCTGTTTACGAATACTTCCAGTCCTGTTCCCGTATCAGTTAAGTGGAGTTTCGGCGACGGCACTTTTTCTTCAGCAACCAGCCCAATAAAAAAATACAATAGCGCAGGCTCCTACCAAGTAAAACTAGTTGCAAATTTTGGAACGTGTACCGATTCAAGTATAGAAACAATTACTGTGAGCAACAATCCCGTAGCGGCATTTACTTCGCCTGACACGGTTTCCTGCTACAGCCCGTTTACCGTACATTTCAACAACCAGTCCGCCAATGGCGTTTCTTACCAGTGGAATTTTGGTGACAGTGCAACAGGCACGGAGCAAAACCCGGCACACATCTACACCGGTACAGGAAACTTTACGGTGAAACTCATTGTTACAAATGCAAACGGATGTTCCGACACGATAACAAAAAATAATTTCGTACAAATCCAGAAGGCGGTCATCAGCTTTAGTAATCTGCCTGATAGCGGTTGCGTGGCTTTTACTAAAACTTTTGTTGCAGTTATCAATAGTGCAGATCCTGTAACAAGCTACCAGTGGAACTTTGGCGATGGTACCAGCTCAATAGAAGCAACGCCTACGCATACCTATGGCACAGAAGGCGTTTACTCCGTATCATTAATTGAAACAACGGCAAGTGGTTGTACAGACACCGCCGTAGTTAACCGGGGCATTATTGCGGATGCAAGGCCGGTACTTAATTTTTCCGCTTCGCCGCAAATAACCTGTGCAAAAAACCCTGTTCAATTTAAAGACCTTACGGTTGGTAAGGCCACCAAATGGCTATGGCTTTTTGGCGATAACAATTCCTCCAATCTTCAAAATCCTTTCCATACGTATGCAGATACAGGGAAATTTGACGTACAGTTAATTGTATGGAACCATGGGTGCGCAGACAGCATTTTATTTAAAGACTATATTTATATTAACCCGCCCATTGCAAAGTTTTCTGCAAAAATGGATTGCAGCAAACCCTATGAAAGGGTGTTTAAAGATGCGT
>JANYFI010000356.1 GCA_025362765.1 Ferruginibacter sp.
AAAAAACATTTTTTGCTCTACGAGGCCTGCAACGCAAGTTCATACTGCCGGATGTGGATAACTATTCGATTTTCAAAAAATGCTATAAAATGATGATTCGAAAGGGGTGAGTAGTTACCATATTTCTTATAGGTAACACAACGATAATTAAGGTATTTCCAAACGTTATTGTAATTGCACTGTTTATGCAATATTCTTTCGTCTGCAAGATTTCCAAGAAATTCAAAAACTTCATCAACAAACTTTTTTGCAGTTTGGGGTAATCCCTTCGCTTCTATAAAGTGGGCAACTTCTGCAATAGCTTCGGCAGCAGGTTCTAAAATATTTACTTTCCTTTTGCCCATTTGTCAATCATTTTATAGGCAAGTTTTTTACCTGCTGTCAAACTCAGCTTTTTTACCGGGCTGGTTTTTTGAGCTGCAAGTAATTGAAGTTTATCGAACTCACTTTGTTCAATCACTACAAATTTTTTTTTGTCTATTGTTAACGTCTCCATAAATAAATATTTAACCTTTCAAATTTACACCAAAACCTTTGGTTACAAAGAATAAAAACAGGCGTGATCTGGCTTTTTATAACTGTGAAAGAGTATCACTTCAATTCTTTTTATCCACAGGTTTATTATCACCATCTTCCCCATCTTCCGTTTCCGGCACTTCATCCTTATCGCCTTTACCAATTTTTACTTTCGGATTGGTTTGTGTACCGGTTATTTGCAGCGGAATACCAATGATGCCCAGCGGTGGTAAACCCAACCGCATTTTCATTTTAATGGCACCGTCAAAATTAGTTTTACCTTCTACCCTCAGCCGAAACCCTGCTGTTTTTATTTTGAATCTTTCAACAGTAATCACATTGTTTTTTACCGTGCTTTTAATGTCAACTTTCGAGA
Source organism: Ferruginibacter sp. (assembly GCA_025362765.1). Taxonomy (GTDB): domain Bacteria; phylum Bacteroidota; class Bacteroidia; order Chitinophagales; family Chitinophagaceae; genus Ferruginibacter. The sequence goes on from JANYFI010000356.1 coordinate 893, forward strand.
GGTCAGGATTTTTAATCGCCTCTTTACCTGTTTTGCCCGACACTGCGGACATTAACTTAAACCCTTTCATTTTGATGTTCTTTACCGACAATACGCCACCGCCTTCCAGCGAAGGATACACCGGCAGCATGTTATCATCCAGCTTTCCTTTTAAGGTGTAATCCAGCGAAACGATTCCCTGTGCACTGCCTGCCGCAGTAGCCATATCATGAAACAATTTCACTTCGTTGTAAGCTTTCTTTATATCAAAATCGCTGGCTTCCAAATGCGCATCAAAGAATGCTTTTTGCGGACTGAGGCTACCATACTCCGCATCCATTACCACATTGCACCCAATCAAATTAAAGCCTGTTCTTTGCAGACTTATTGTTGCCTTGTCGATTACTACTGCCCCTTTCACATCTTCCAGTTTCAATCCATTGTATAGTACTTGTTTCGCTACGGCATTTATATTGACGGATAAATTCGCCGGTATCAATATTACACCGGTTCCGGTTTTATTTGTTGATGTTTGCGGTCTGACCTGCGGTACCGGCCGCAGGGAATCTGAAGCGTTTTTCACCGGCGCAAAAACCATAAATTCATCCACATTAATCAACCTAGAATTAATATTAAACCGGCCTTTTAAAACAGCCTTATCTGAAAGCGCACAGTCAATCACATTCTGCAAATAACCATCCATAGTAAAATCAGATTGACCGTAACTTGCTTTAAATTGTTTAAACCACATTTTATCCAGTTTAAAACTAAACAGTCCTTCCTGAATATAAAATGCCTGCGGAAAGGCCTCGTTGGTGGCTTTGATATTGCTGACCTGCAGAGTTCCCTGGTTATTTAATTTACTGTACCTGCCTGCTATCGCATCGCTTTGTTTGCCCTGTAATGAAACATCGGCTTTCACCAGGCCACTTACATCAGTTCCCTTTTGCGTAAAAACCTGGTAAATCTTTGCAATATCAATTGTTCCTTTTGCTTTGATGCTGTAGGCTATATCCGCTAAATTTTGCAAGGAGGCTTCCAGCAAAAATGGCTGCTCTTCCAATTGAAAAGAGGCAGGCTTAACCATAACGTTGGTGCCACTTAAACTACCAGTTGAATTCGTAATATTGGCAACCACCTGCATATTGCTGATGGGGTGCGGATAGTACACGGTTTGTATTATTCCGTTTTGAAGACGCACATTTGCATTCGTTACAGGGAATGTTTTTTTTGCTGCATCGTATTTCCCTTTTGTATTGATCGTTGCCTTTACATTTCCGTCGAGCTTCACCAGTTGTTCAACCGGGTAAATATTTTTTATATCGCCCAGGTTAACATCCGCCTGTAACGCGGCATCTACCAGCCTTTCTTTAATGCTATTAATACTGGCATGCCCTTTTATAAAACTATTGGCAGCGGATGCGCTTAAATCGCTGATGGAAAATCCAGCATGTAAATAATTGCTATCGGTGCAGCTGCTGTTAACAGAAAAATTAATATTGGTTACAGGAACTATGTTTGTAATGTGGTTAGG
>JANYFI010000366.1 GCA_025362765.1 Ferruginibacter sp.
ATAAAAACTAAATTGACGACCTTAAAAAATTATCGGCGGACACGTGACCAGAAGTTAAACTGTGTGGCGGCAACAGGTACTAACAGCAAACAAGCACAATTTTTTGCGGGATAGCGCTCAAATGTATAACTTGGACGTAGCAAAAAACGAATGCCTGTTTGCAATACGTCAGGTTGTGAAAAAACTTACTTTTCATTAGTAATTTCAAGAAAGAGCCTGAAAATTTTAAATCAGAAGCCCCTAAACACTTTTTAATGATAGCAGTTTTTTACGCTGCAATTCTTGGTTCAAAATTTAGAATGTGTATAACCGCTTCTTTTTTGTTCATTTCAAAAAGATTAAGCCAGGCCTTTGGATACTTTGGCTTCCAGGCATCTAATTTTTTAAGTAAATCCTCTATACCCAGAATATTTATACTACGTTTCATGTTGTAAACCATCATGATTAAACTCCATTCACCATTTACTTTTTTTAAACCTTTAAGATTTGTGTAGTAATAATTCCAAACACGTTTTATGGTTCCAAAAATATGTTCGTTAATCTCTTGTCGTTTGCGATAGAGTGCGTATTGCTCTTTATAATTAGCGGCGTTTCGCTCAGAAGATTCCGCATACTGACTTCTCTCAATCTCTCTTCCTCCTTCTACTCTTCCTGTACAGAGGTTTTTAACCGGACATGTTTTACATTCGGGAGTTCTGTATTTTTTGAACTGATAAAAAAAGTTTTCATTTCTCTTTTTCGTATGCCAAGTTCCTTTAGTTCTTAAGATCTGACCTGCGGGACAAGTATATGTATCCTCATCTTTATTATAAATAAATTTTGTTACAAGATAAGCAGGAGTGGTTCCTTTGGCATTACTATTTACAATTTCCTGCAGCGCTACAATGGTTTCTACACCAGCCTTCTGAGTATTTTCTATTTCCCTTGCATTGTTGTATCCTTTGTCGGCAAGCACTGTAAATTCTTTTTGTTGAAGGTTAGATTGAACTTCTTTAACTGCATTAAATAAAGCATTACGATCATTATGATTAATAGTCTGCGTGGCTACTACCAGGTTATGTTTATCATCAACCGCTGCTTGCGTATTGTAAGCAATCTCAACAACCTGGCCATGAATAAGAAGTGCTCTTGAATCAGGATCGGTAGTACTTACCTGCGCTTGGCCGGTTTCTTCTATTTGTTTTGCTATAAGATCGTATTTTATCTTGTGGGCTTTTAGACGGTCAATTTTTTCCTGAATGTAATTTATTTTCTCAGACTTTTCGGTTGCATCCGCTGCGTCAAGCTGTGCGAGATATTCAGTAGTTTTTTCTTCAATATAATCTAAATGACGTTTTATTTTCTTTGCATTATAATTATTTTTCTTGCTGTTGTGAGCACGCGATTTTGTTCCATCAATAGCAATAACATTTCCACCTATCAAATCAGCTTCCTTAAGAAAGAGAACAAATAATTTAAAAGTATTGCGAAGAGCATCTGGATTAACTTTTCTAAAGTCCGCAATACTGTGATAATTAGGTTTGAGGCTTCCACAAAGCCACTGTAGCTCAATGTTACGAACGCACTCTTTTTCTAGTTTACGAGACGAACGAAGTCCATTGAGATAACCATAAATGTATATTTTCAAAAATAAGGTGCTTTGATAAGATGGTCTTCCTTCTGCTTTAACTGTGTTGAGTTTGAATCCGAGTTTATCCAGCTCCAGCTTTTCTACAAAAGCATCTACAAAGCGAACAGTATTGTTTGGGTCAATAACATCTTCATGGCTTACAAACTCATACTGCTGGCGATTTTTAGGTATTATGTGTTGCATGAATTTCTTTTTTATAAAAGTAATACCAGCTTCATTTATTTTTCTATTTTTATATAAAACATTACGACGACAAATTGTGAATAACAGTGTTTTTTCACAGTCTGACGTTAGCAAGCATTTATAAACCCAGACAAACATGAATTTTTTCAAAAAACTTTTTAGCGTAAAAGTTATTACAGAAATGTTGGAGAATTGTATGCCAACACTGACGACAACGTTACTGCACTTAAATGGTTAAACGCTGGCTTGACAATGAATCCAAAACTTGGAGTTAAAAAACTAATTATAAAGCTTTCGCCGGACAAATAAACGCCTGCTAACAGCACGCGTAGCGTCATGCCGGGCATCCTTCCCCAACTCCGCAGAATTTGTAATTCTATGCCAACGTTTGATTTCGCTCCATACATTTTCCTTGCTAACATGTTAGA
>JANYFI010000401.1 GCA_025362765.1 Ferruginibacter sp.
GTACATGCAAAATTATCTAAACGAGTTTTGCTACAAGTTCAACAGGAGGTTCTTTGGGATAAAATTGTTTGACAGGTTAATCCTGGCGGCTATTTCCACTTCGTGGTTCAAACCTTGCACCTAATTGCGGATAATCATTAATATCTTTTAATGAATCAGCCGCACAATTTACTTAGTGCAATTGCGTTTTGTACTGATAGGCACTAAAATCCAACGCATTAAACCGGAAATTAACCATTTATGAGTTCAAAATTGGCAGCTTTTTTACTAAGCATAATGTTATTCCCGATTGCTTCATTTTCTCAGTTCAGAAAATACTCCAATGAATTTTTAAATATCGGAGCCGGTGCAAGAGGGCTGGCTATGGGAAGTGCGCAAGTCGCTTCCGTTAATGATGGCACTGCCGGTTATTGGAATCCTGCCGGCCTGGTGGGCGTAAAAGATCATCCCGAAGTGAATTTAATGCATGCCGAATATTTTGCCGGCATTGGTAAATACGATTTTGGGTCGGTAGCTATTCCCATCCAGGACAATAAAAGAACAATCGGTGTTTCGCTGCTGCGTTTTGCTGTAGATGATATTCCCAATACACTATTTTTAGTGCAGCCAGATGGAAGTGTAGACTATGGTAACATTACGAGTTTTTCGTCTGCCGATTATGCCATGTTATTTTCTTACGCCCAAAAAGTGGTTGAAACAGAAGACAAAGTGGTGAGTTTTGGCGTTAACACAAAAGTGATTCACCGGCAGGTTGGCCAGTTTGCCAGTGCATGGGGATTTGGGATTGACGCAGGCGTGCAGATCCACGGTAAACAATGGCACCTGGGCCTGGTGGCAAAAGATTTAACCACAACTTTTAACGCCTGGACTTTTAAGTTTACAGAAAAAGAAAAGCAGGTTTTATATCTTACAAAAAACGATATACCCGTTCGCTCAACCGAATTAACTTCGCCGCGCCTTGCCCTTGGTGGCGGGTATGATTTTAAATTCAGTGAATCTTTTAGTTTACTGGCAGAAGCAAATATTGATGTAACCTTTGATGGCAAAAGAAATACCATCATCAGCAGTAACCCTGTTAGCATTGATCCGCATCTCGGGCTGGAGGCGTCTATTAAAGATGTTTTTTTTATAAGGGCGGGTGTAACAAATTTTCAAAAAGCTTTGGCTGATGGTGATACACTTAATCAAAAGAAAGTATGGATATACCAGCCAAGTCTTGGTGCGGGTGTAAAAATTAAAAATGTGACGCTGGACTATGCGTACAGTAACCTTGCCAATCAATCTAATCCCTTGTACACTCATATATTTTCACTACGGTTTACCCTGGTGAAAAAGGCAAAAGAGTAAAAAACATTATAACCGAATAGCAAAATGAAAAAAATCTTATTGCCCATATTCCTGCTTTGTGTATCCAGCGCTTTTGCACAGCTCAACAACAGCTGGATAGATTACAGCAAGACTTATTTTAAATTTAAAGTGGGGAGTACGGGTCTGTGCCGGCTTAGCCAATCTGTTATAGCTGCTGCTGGTTTGGGCAACACACCGGCGGAGCAATTTCAACTATGGCGCAATGGGGAGGAAGTAAGGTTATTTACGTCTGTGCCGGCTGGTGCATTATCCGCCAACGATTATATTGAGTTTCTCGGACAAAAAAATGATGGTAAACCAGATAAAAACCTTTACCGGGATACTTCTTACCAGTTATCTGACAGTTTTAGTTTGCATACAGATACCTCTACCTATTTTTTAACCGCAAATTCTTCCGGAAATAATTTAAGATTTACCAATAGTGTAAACAATATAGCAGGAAATTCGCTTGCTCCCGATGCTTACTTCATGCGTAAGGTAGGCACTTCTTTTAATACGCAGTATAACAGGGGGTATGCTGCCATAGTAGGCGAATATGTATACTCCTCCTCTTACGATATGGGCGAAGGTTTTACAAGTGCCAACATTTCGCCCTGTAGTGGTTGCGACCTGTATACAACCTTTAATAATTTAAATGTTTATACCGCAGGGCCACCTAACAGTGTATCTTTTTATATTTCAGCATTTGGTAACGCTTTATATACCAGGAACCTAAGGGTGAGTTTTTTCAATAATATATTGTTTAACGATGCCCCGATGAATTACTTCAGCATCGTAAAAAAACAGGTAGATAATATACCATTGAGTGCGTTGCAGAGCCCCGATAATTTGCAGGTAACGGTAAACGGATATACCCCACCGCCAGGTGTTGCCAATGGAAATGATAATATTGTGGTGGGCGAAATGAAACTCACCTATCCGGCTACTTTTAATTTTAATGGACAGTCTAATTTTCATTTTGAGCTCGCCGCTTCTCCGGCGGGCAATTACCTTGTAATTAATAATTTTAATTACGGATTAACGCCGCCTGTTTTATATAGCCTTAACGACGGACAAAGATTTACTGGAGATATTTCAGTGGCCGGCCAGGTAAGGTTTGCCCTGCCAGGTTCTGGCGTTGCCATAAGAAGATTTAAACTGGTAAACGAAGAAAATAATAATATTACCGCTATTGGGAATCTTACTCCAAAAACATTTATTAATTATGCGCTTACCGCTAACCAGGGCGATTATATGATTATAACCCATCCCTCGTTGTTTAATGATGGTAATGGGGTAAACTATGTAGATGAATATAAAAAATACCGGGCATCCCTTGTAGGAGGAAGTTTTCACCCGCTGGTAGTAACCATTGACGAACTGAATGATCAGTTTGCATTTGGTATAAAAAAACATCCTGCCGCCATTCGTGATTTTATTCGTTTTGCCAGCCAGCAGTTTGCAGGAAAACCCAAATACGTTTTAATAATTGGCAGGGGTATCAACTCTATTGAATACAAGCAGAATGAAAATAATCCCATAACCGATCAGCTGGATTTGGTGCAAACCTTTGGCTGGCCTGCTTCAGATGTATTACTTAGCTGCCCCCCGGGACAAAATGTACCGCTGGTACCCATTGGAAGAATTGCTGTGATCAATGGTACGGAAATTAAATATTACCTCAATAAGGTAAAGCAATATGAGCAGGCACAATCTTCGGCAAGCCAAACCGTTGCGGACAAGGCATGGATGAAAAATATAATCAACGTGGCCGGGGGAGGAGATAACTCAGAAACTGATCTTTTTGTAAACTACCTGAATGACTATAAAGCTGTAGCCGAAGACAGTGCTTTTGGTGCCCATGTGGAAACTTTTGTAAAGGCTTCCAGTACTGCGGTAGAACAAGCCAACGGCGACCGGGTTGAACAGTTAATAAATGGAGGCGTAAGCCTGATCCAGTATTTTGGTCATTCATCCGCCAATACACTGGCTTTTAATTTAAGCAGCCCCGACGTATACACCAATCAGGGAAAGTATCCTTTCTTTAATGTGAGTGGTTGTAGCGCCGGCAATTTTTTTATTTTTGATCCGGCCCGTTTAGCTGGTAATGCTACCCTTTCAGAAAAATATGTGTTGGCCGATCAGCGCGGCAGCATTGGATTTATCGCAAGTACGCATTTGGGTATACCACCTTTTCTTAATTTTTTTAACGATAAGTTTTATGAAAATTTTGCCCTTGATCTTTATGGAGGTAGTATTGGTAACCAGTTAAAAAGTACGTTGCAGATGTTGGGATCAAACCCACAAACGCTCGATTTTTATACCCGTATTCACCTGGAAGAATTAAATCTTCAGGGAGATCCGGCTGTAAAAATCAATGCCTTTTCATTGCCCGATTTTGTAGTGGAAGATCAGCTGGTAAAAATAAGTCCGTCCATTATTTCTGTTGCTGATAACAGTTTTACCGTAGCTGTTAAGGTGATGAACATTGGCAAAGTAACCAACGATTCCATTCGCCTTTCTGTTATAAGGAAACTACCCAATGATTCATCAAAAATTATTTATAGCAGTTTAAGGCTCGCTACACGGTATGCAGATTCACTTACTTTTACCCTGCCCATTAATCCAGCAACTGACAAAGGATTAAATAAAATAATTGTAACCATTGATCCGGATAACAGAGTGCAGGAATTATCAGAAACAAACAATTCTGTCACAAAGGAATTTTATATTCTTGAAGATGAAATCAGGCCAGTATCGCCCTATAATTATTCCATTGTAAACAAGCAACAGCTAACGTTTACGGCTTCTACAGCAAACCCGTTAAGCGGTCAGCGCCAGTATATCATGGAACTGGATACAACCGAATTGTTTAATTCTTCTTTTAAAAAACAATACACATCAACAGGTATTGGCGGTGCCATTGAATTTGTGCCCAACAACGTAACTTTTACTGATAGTACAGTGTATTACTGGAGAACCTCAATGGTGCCCCTAAACGGCGCACCACAAATATGGAACGTCTTTTCTTTTGTATACCTTCCCAATGGTGGCACAGGATTTAACCAGTCGCATTATTTTCAGTTTACAAATAATACCTTCAATAACTCCATTACGCTGGATAGCGACCGCGTATTCCGTTACACCAGTAAACAAAGAACAATCACAATAAGAACAGGTATTTACCCGTATACTAACTACGAAAGGATGAATGTTAACCTCGATTTCGATCAGCTTGATTTTTATGGCTGCCGGTTTAATGTACTTCAATTTTATGTATTCGATCCAAGTACTTTGCAACCGTGGAGAAATATAGCCGTTACAAATCCGGTTACAGGTGAAGTAACGGGACGCTTTGGCAGCTGGTCGCCTTGCATGCGGGATGCCAGTTCTGACGGTTCAAGAAACTTTTTTGAGTTTCCGTACGATTCAATCAAGTATAGAAAACGTGCGATGGATTTTATAGACAATATTCCTGACGGTATGTATGTATCCATCATTAATTTCAGCAGGTCGTCTAACAACACCTTTGATAGTACCTGGAAAACAGACCGGGCAAGCCTGGGCGGAACATCTATTTACGATAAACTAAAAGCCATTGGTTTTAGCCAGATTGATAGCTTTACCAGTAACAAGCCGTTTATATACTTCTATAGAAAAAACACACCGTCATTTACTCCCCGGCAAACGATGGGCTTGCTGGCAACTGATCAACTGGAACAGGCTTATAATTTACCTACCAAATATGTTACCGGCTCTTTCACGTCTCCTGCATTTGGCCCCGCCCAAAGCTGGTCGTCACTGCATTGGCAGGGTAAAACCACTGATGCCACGGCCTCGGATGTAGTACAGATGGACTTGTACGGTGTAAACAATTCCGGTACGGAAACATTTATTAAAACAGTACAGCCAGCGAAGGATACAACGCTTGCTTTTATCAACGCCACGACCTATCCATACCTTAAATTAAAAATGACCAACAGTGATGCGCTGTACGCTACGCCAAACCAATTGTCGTACTGGCGTATCAATGCCAGTTATGTACCAGAAGGTTCCGTAGCGCCGAATATATTATACACTATGAAAGATTCGGTGGAGCAGGGTGACAAAATAAATTTTTCGCTGGCATTTAAAAATATTAGTATGGTCGCCTTTGACAGTCTGAAGGTGAAGTTTGTAATTACCGACCGCAACAACATCCCTCATTCTATAGCCATTGCTAAAAAGAAAGCCCTCGTTGCCGGCGATACGTTGGTGATAAGTTATAGCATTGATTCCAAAGATTACCCGGGTAACAATACGTTGTATGTAATGGTTAACCCTGATAATGACCAACCGGAGCAATACCTCTACAACAATTTTATTTACAAAACTTTTTATGTAAAAGAAGATAAGTTTAATCCATTACTGGATGTAACTTTTGACGGGGTACATATTTTAAACAGGGATATTATTGCTGCCAAGCCGCATATACTGGTGAAGCTGAAAGACAACAGCCATTTTCTTGCCTTAACTGATACGGCATTATTGAAATTGCAGGTTAGGTACCCCGATGGCACTTTGCGTAATTTTTTCTTTAGCGACTCTGTGCGGTTTACACCTGCCGATTTAACCAGTGGAAACAACACCGCCACCATAGATTTTATGCCTTATTTTGGGGAAGATGGCGATTACCAGTTGCTGGTTTCGGGAAAAGATGTGGTAGGTAACAAAGCAGGTACATTGCAATACCAGGTTACTTTTAGCATCATCAACAAGCCAATGATTAGCAATATGCTAAACTATCCTAATCCCTTTACAACTTCCACGGCGTTTGTATTTACCGTTACGGGTGTGGAAGTGCCACAAAATATCAGGATACAAATATTAACGATCACCGGTAAAATAGTAAGGGAGATTACTTCAGCTGAATTAGGCCCAATCCATATTGGAACAAACATAACAGATTTTAAATGGGACGGAACGGATATGTACGGACAAAAGCTTGCGAACGGTGTTTACCTTTATCATGTTATGACGAACCTTAATGGAAAATCGCTGGATAAATATGGCGGAACCAACAGTAAATTGGATGCCAGTGGACAGCCGGTTATAGTAACAGAAGGTGTAGGCAGTACGGATAAATATTTCACCAAAGGGTATGGTAAAATGTACCTGATGCGATGATAAACATACATTTGCCATAGTTGCTCTAATAAAAAAATCCCGTGGTACCATGGGATTTTTTTATTAGAGATGTCATCTAAAATGAAAATGCTTACTTCAAAAGCTTTGCCCGGGTTATTCTAACATCGGCGGCTTTTACCGGTGGCTTTTTATTGCCAAAACTATTGCGCACATACGTCAGCACCTCGGCCACCTGTTGATCGGTAAGATAGTTGAATGCAGGCATGGCATTGTTGTATCTTTCTCCGTTGATTTCCTGCTGGCTCATGCCATTTAATATAGTCGTAATCAGTTTTGCCTTATCGCCATTTACGTAAGGTGCATTCGTGAGCGACGGATTTAGATTTTCTACTCCGCCGCCATCGGGTAAATGACACGAGATACAATATTGCTGGTACACAGCTTTACCGGCAACAATTGATGCCTTTGAATTTATCAGCCGCGGAGTAATGGCTTGCTTTTTCGGTTGGGCAAATCCTTTTGAGCCAAACAGGATTATGATGCCTGCAAGTACTATTTTATTACGCATATAAATTTAAGGGGTGTAAGTTATTTTGTACAAAAATCCTTTTGAGTCATCCGTTACATACAAAGAGCCGTCAGGGCCCTGGGCTAAACCACACGGCCGGTGATCTGCACGCCCCGAAGCCGTTTTTGCCGGTGATCCGGAAAAATTATCTGCAAATACTTCCCAGTCGCCAAAGGGCTTTCCATCTTTAAAGGGTTGAAACACCACAAAATAACCAGCCTGAGGTTCGGGCGAACGGTTCCATGAACCATGAAAAGCAATGAAGGCGCCATTTTTATACTTTTCAGGAAACTGGTTTCCGGTGTAAAACAACAATCCATTCGGCGCCATGTGAGCAGGAAAGGCGGCAGCGGGTTCAATAAATTTTGGATCGGCAGCTATTTTTCCATCGCCGCCATATTCTGGCGCCAGCACACTTTTGTGTTGGGCATAATCGTAGTATAGGTAAGGCCAGCCGGCGTTATCACCTTTCTTTAAAGCAAACATACATTCTGCAGGATTCAATGCTGATTGCTGAACGCTGAACAGGTCAGGAAAAATATCATGCAACTGATCCCGGCCATGCTGCATTACATACAGTTGATTGTCTTGCTGGTTCCAGTCGAGGCCAACTACGTTTCTTAACCCAGTGGCATATCGAACACCGTCAGCATAAGTCTGGTTCAGTTTATCTGCTTTAAACATCCAGATGCCGCCTGCTGAATCCAGCAAAGGACAACCTTTAATGCCCATTGATCCTTTTTGTCTGTCTTTTTCCTGGCATGAATTTAACCAGGCACCAATGTTTACGTATACGTTGCCATCATTATCCAGCACCAGTGATTTTGTTTCATGCTGCCAGCGTTCAATCAATCCGGTTACAATTTTTTCGGGAGCATCCGAGCTAATAACTTCATTGTTTGCGTTGAGTTTATAACGAAAAACTTCACTGTTGGAGGAAGTGTAGAGGTAACCGTTTTTTATATAAATTCCCGTTCCTCCATAATTGCCAAAGCCATTTTTAACCACCGCTTTGCCGTTGGCTTCCTGTAAATACAGCGTGCCTTTGCCGTTGAGTGGTTTTGCCAGCCTGATATATATACCACCTTGTGGGGTTACAAAAATGTGCCTTGCTTTACCAAGGTTTTCTGCCAATATCGTGGCTTTAAATTTTGCAGGAAGTATTAATCCTGCGGCATCACTAGTTTTTTTTGGCTGAGCAACTACCATTGTTGTAATAAAAACAGTTGCCAGCAACAGGCTGATAGTAAGCGTTCGTTTTTTCATCATTAATGTTTCAATGTCGTTTAATTAAGAATCGGCTA
>JANYFI010000406.1 GCA_025362765.1 Ferruginibacter sp.
AAAAAAGAAAACTTGCCGTTTTGCAAAGAGTGCAAAAAACAATCAATAAATTTGATTTAAAAACTGACATTCAGAATTTTGTGAGTAATTGATTTACAACGATTGTGAAAAACGTTAGTTATAATTCTAAGCAATGTTCATAAATGTAAAATGAATTGTGAATCATAAAAAATTATTAAATGAAAAAAGTGCTATTTGTGTTAACCAGTCATGATGAGTTGGGTAACACGGGAGAGAAAACAGGTTTTTGGATAGAAGAATTTGCAGCGCCCTATTACAAATTGTTAGATAACGGTGTTCAAATTACCCTATCATCGCCCAAAGGTGGCCAGCCTCCCATTGACCCTAAAAGCGAAGGGCCGGGCAATGATAGGCCTGCAACGTTAAGATTTAAAAGCGATAAAGAAGCACAGCAATTACTGGCGCATACTAGCATGCTTTCGCTGATGAAAGAGACGGAATTTGATGCGATATTTTATCCCGGCGGCCACGGCCCTTTGTGGGATCTTGCCAATGACAAAAATTCCATTCACCTGATTGAATCTTTTTATGGAAATAATAAGCCAGTAGCAACAGTTTGTCACGCACCCGGCGTGTTGCGATATGCAAAAAATACATTGGGCGAAGCCCTGGTAAAAGGGAAAAAAGTAACTGGCTTTACCAATGAAGAAGAAGAAGCTGTGGGACTAACAAAAGTTGTTCCCTTTCTAGTAGAGGATATGCTGAAAGAGAATGGCGCTGAGTATACTAAAGTGGCCAACTGGCAAGCATATGCAATACAGGATGGCTTATTAATCACCGGACAAAACCCCGCCTCATCAGAATTGGTAGCGGAAAAATTATTGCAATTGCTGGATAAATAATTTTACTATTGGAAAACTACTCCAAAATAAAACAGCCTGTTTAATTAATTTAAACAGGCTGTTTTATTATAACAAATATTTGCTTGCGGTTATTTTTTACTGAAAGTTGAATTCATGGCGTTCAACATGCCTTTGGTTGACCACTGACCCGGCACAATCATTCTGCGAATGGTGAACAACGGCTCTATTGTATCTCTTTTGGTAGATAAAATAAAAGCCATTTTGTAACCATGGTTTTTTAATTCCGGTAAGGCCGCCTGGTTCCACAATCCAAATGGGTAAGCGAAATATTTTGGTGCTTTGCCTGTAATATCAGTCAGCGTTTTTTCTGGCTTACTTAACTGAATATCCCAATCGGCAGGCGTGTATTTGGTAACCATGTGGTGATCCCAGGTGTGGGATTCAATGGCATGGCCACTGTCAGATAAATTCTTAATTTGCTCCTTACTCATATAGCGTGGTCGGTTAATAGAAATTGACATGATGAAGTAGACGCCTTTAAATCCATATTTATTCATCTCGGGCACCGCAATACTGTATTGCTCTTCATCAGTATCATCATACGTCAGCATCACAGGCTTTGCGGGCATGGGGCCATTGTGCACCAAATATTCGTACAACTGTTCGGGCAATACCGTTTGGTAACCGCTGTCATGCAGGGCTTTCATTTGTTCAGCAAACTGCGCAGGCGACACAGAATAACTTTTCATCGATTCGCTTTGCCCGGGTTTGGGTTCACGAATATGGTGGTAGCAAAGTACCGGTACTTCTTTTTTTGCAAGTATGTCCCGCAAACTGGCTGTTGTTGCCTGGGCAGGCGCAACAATTTTTACGGTTGAATCAGCTGCGCTGATGGCAGCGGAGCCGGTCTTTTCCTTTTCAGGTGCCGCATGGCAGCTTGCCAGGAGGCAAACAATTAAACAATGTTTAAAAGAAAAATACTTCATTTTTTTGGGAAATTGTAGTAATTACTGGTATTGAATATAAATAGGTTTTGGTACAAACTTCATCAGCTCTTCCGGGGTGTACATGCCGGTAGTGCCGGGCTTGGTGTCATTCTTATAAAATAATTTAAATCCTGTAAACTGCACGGGCTCTTTATAAATATAACGCAGGTAAGTTGATCTTTTTAAAATTTTATCGCCAAACCCATCCATATCCATAACCACCTGCACTTCGGGTGTTGTTTTAATTCTTTCATACCCGGTTACCATTCCTTGTGTAAAGCGATGAACGATTAATATTTTAGGTGTAAGGTGATATTTTCGAACTACCTCTGATAAAAAATCCACGGCGTCGTTGATGTCTTCCGCCGTAAAAGTGCCGATCTTTCTGCCGGGAACTTCTCCATGTTTCATAGAAAATTCAGGGTCAATTCCAAGGTGCACATTGGGCAATTTTAAATAAGGTTCCAGCCACGGCACTTCATTTTTTACGGTACTATGTCCTACCTGTATATCTACAAATACCAATGCATTGATTGGTTTGGCCCAACTAACCATAGTGTCTATCTGGTTGCCTGGCATCCGGTACCGGTGCATGCCATCTTTGCCTGGAGCGGCCTGTGCTGTAGTGGTAATATAATGCAATGCTGGTATTACATGTACGGTCGTATCTGCAGCCTGCCATTTAGCTACTTCCTGCTGTAACTGTGCAATCATTGAATCGTGTGGGATCTGGCCAAGAATACCCATTTTTTTAGAATAGAGGTTGCCGTAAAAAGATACAATCCTGTTGTAAGGCAACACAGCTCCCGGCAGGGGATAGGCTGCTTTTGCCGGCCATTTACCTGTCGTATCATGGTTGCTCATTGCCAGCATTTTTTTGTCGTAGTCTGCTGTATCCAATGTGGTTGGGATCAATTTTACTGCACTCTGTGTTACCGGTAAAACTACAGTGTCTTTTGTCGCGGCAGCCTTCGCATCGGGTTGATTGCAGGCACTGTTGCTCAATGCAAGGAATAAAGAAAAAATGCCTAACGGCAATACCAAAGCCTCTTTTTTCATAGATAATGTATATTATAAATAATTTCGTGCAAATGTATATCTTTTGTGAACACTGATGCCAATCCAGTACTAATAACAAAACAAATAAATGGGATTGGAAGATCGACAAAAAATGCATTTTTATCGTTGAATGATACACAGGCCTTAAACAATATAAATTAAAGAAATATTGTTTTGGTTGATAAATAAATTAGTTAAATTTTGGGGAGGTGGAATTCATGTG
This sequence comes from Ferruginibacter sp., assembly GCA_025362765.1. Lineage (GTDB taxonomy): Bacteria > Bacteroidota > Bacteroidia > Chitinophagales > Chitinophagaceae > Ferruginibacter. Next base: position 3,093 of record JANYFI010000406.1, read on the forward strand.
TGGAGGATTGCTTTACAATTTCTTAAAATGGCGGTCGGATGTTCTCCATCCCCAATTAACTTTTCAGTTCGTTTTTTATTGTCTTCCATAAAAAAAACGCTGGCCATTTTAATGCCTGCCGTTGAGTTGATTTTTGTGAACTTAATTAGCTTGAATCACTTTCAGCAATTTTCTTTCGTTTCGTTGTGTTTTAGTTTAATTGCCGTAGTATGGATTTATAAAAAAGCTAC
>JANYFI010000729.1 GCA_025362765.1 Ferruginibacter sp.
TAATGATCCGGCAAAACTTAAAGAATTTCTTTGGAAGAATTGAGTTGGTACAATAGAGTTCTGATAAAGATTAGTATAACCCATCCTGTAAGTGGCAATATCATTACCACCAGAAAATGAAATGGAGTTAGTAAAAGAAGGTGCGGTTCTGAAGAAACTCTTCATATTATCGTAAGGAACAAACTTGGTCTTGCCTTTTCCGTCTGATTTTCCTACTAATGATCCATGAATATCAAATTCATTAGGAACATCTGTCCAAAGTAAAGTATCAGCCATTGCCCCCCACGAATACCTGTTGGAGGATGGGAAACTTCCAATTGCACCACCAGAACCCTTTACCCATTGATTTTGTAATCCTGGATATCTGTTAACCTTATCAAAAGAAACAGTAGAACTAAATTCAACCTGTGTTTTTCCTGCCTTTCCGGTTTTTGTGGTAATAATGATTGCTCCATTGGCAGCGCCAATACCGTATAAGGCAGCAGCGGCAGGGCCTTTCAAAACAGTAATGTTTTCTATATCATTAGGATTTATATCTGCACCCCTGTTCGCATTCGGAGCTCCTGTCAATAAATTATTTGTACCATCAGACGGATCGCCAGAGTAATTTTGACCATTGTCAATAGGTACTCCATCAATTACAAATAGTGGCTGATTATCTCCTGTTATTGAATTTGCTCCGCGCAATTGAATATATGTAGAGCCTCCAGGAGTACCGGTAGACGAAATGACCTGAACACCTGCAATTTTACCGGAGAGTGCTTTTAGCGCATCTGTTTGAGAAGCCTTTGATATTTCATCAGCATTAATTGTTTGGGCTGCATATCCCAAATCATTTTTATTTCTTTTCACGCCCAATGCAGTTACTACTACCTCAGATAACGCCTTAGTTTCCAGTACTAATTGTACAACCAATTCACCGGAACCGTTGTATTTAACGGTTTGGGAAATACGGCTAATTTCGGATATTTTGAGCGTATTGCCAGATTTCGGTGTTATTCTAAAACTACCATCGGCCGCTGAAACTACAGAAGTGTTTTCACCGATTACCTTAATTGTTGCTCCTGCTATTGGTGAGCCATCTTTTGAGTCGATTACCTTACCCGAAATCGTTTGGGTTTGTGCGGAACCAACAATGACTGACAGTAAGGCAACTGCCAATAACGTCATAAATTTTCTCATGTGTAATGAATTTTGTTTTTAATGTAAAACTTGCAAAAATTTCCCAACAAGCCAACCTTGTAAATTAACATTTATTTAATAAAGACCTTGTAAAGGAACGATTTGCTGCACTAATAACAAAATATTTGCTAATTTTTGCCATTTTTCTAATAATATCTCCTATGTTGGCTTCTTTTCTAAAATTCATTTTGTTTATTAAAAACGCTTTACGAAGCAGTTTTTGATAAAATCGCTGCAAGTTTTTTAAAATTTCGTTAACGTTTTTATCTATCTGATAGATAAAAATTATAGTATTTTTATTTTTACAAAATCCGATTTTTTCTAAAAATCTGGAGGAATAAAAATATAATTTATTAAGAAAAAATATACAATAAGATCGCATCTCATAACGTATTTTTCGATATAAGAATGCTTTCAATTTAGCAAGTGTGGATATTAATTTAATTTTTGTTCTATCGCATCTTCCGCAGATCAATTTATTTTAGCCGTAATCTCAAGGAACGATATTACCTATCTGAATTAATTAAAATAAAACACTTGCAGAATACTAACTTTCTGATGAAGTATGGTAATTGCTATCAGGATTAAATATTGCAAGAGCAGCGATTGCAAATAATTATCGAACAATAACAATTTACTGTTACCACTGTGTTACCAAAATGTTACCATTTGCAAAAGCCCGTGATTCTTATAAAGCAATACACAACCTTTGCGAAAATTTTTTTAGCCATGGGATTTAATTCAATTTTTAAAATCTTTTTACCTAAAGACAGGGTATTTTATCAGTTATTTGAAAATGTAGCGGAAGAGTTAGTAAAGATGGGTTACAAATTAAAAGAAGTAGTAAACGAACCCGACTTTGATAAAAGAGGACAGCTGATTCAGGAAATAGAAGACATGGAACACATCAATGATGATTACACCCACAACATTTTTACCGAATTGGGTAAAAACTTTATAACCCCTTTTGACAGAGAGGATATTCATTACCTGGCTAGTTCACTTGATGACATTGCCGACTATATTTATGCTTCAGCAAAAAAAATCAATTTTTATCGGGTAAATCCCAATGAAACCGGCTTTCTTAAAATGGCCGAATTGATCGCAGTCGGGTGCGTACAGATCCATAAAGCTGTTACCGAATTACGCAATATGAAAAATATGCGGCAGATAACGGATGCACTCGTGGCTATCAATAGTATTGAAAACCAGGCAGACGATATTTTTGACATGAGTATTGAACGGCTGTTTGCCACAGAACCCGATGCAAAAGAGGTAATCAAGAAAAGGGAAATTTACCAGGTAATGGAAATTGTAACGGACAAATGCGAAGATGCTGCAAATGTGATTGAATCTATTATTGTAAAATACGCCTAAACTAATTAGCTACTTAGATAATGTGCTGATGCGCTAATGGTAAATGCAAATTGTAAACGCCAGGTACGTCATTAGCTAATCAGCAAATTGTCAAATTATTTTTATGACCCTACTTATTGTTATTATCATTTTAGCGCTCATTTTTGATTATATCAATGGTTTTCACGATGCCGCCAATTCAATTGCAACGATAGTTTCCACTAAAGTGCTTACGCCATTTCAGGCAGTCGTTTGGGCGGCTTTTTTTAATTTTGTGGCTTATTTCATATTTAAAGATCACGCTGTTGCCAACACCATTGGTAAAACGGTTCACCAGGAATTTATTACGCTTCCGGTAATACTCGCAGGCCTAATAGCAGCCATCATGTGGAATTTGTTAACCTGGTGGTATGGAATTCCATCTTCTTCTTCACACACTTTAATTGGCGGCTTCGCAGGTGCTGCCATTTCACATGCTTTTTTAACAAAAGGATTTTCAAATATTGCTACAATTGTGGAAATAAAGAAAATTACAGAAATCATATTGTTTATATTTCTGGCGCCATTGATAGGAATGGTAATCTCCATTTATATTAGTGTAATCACCATCATGCGCAATACCTGGGCAAAAGTGGGTTTAATTGTTTTAACCGGCATTGCCACCTGGTTTTTATTTGCCCATTTTGAACAAAACAAACTGGAAGAAAACTTGGTTAAGTTTTATAAAATAGATAATTTAAAGAAAGAACTTACTGCCGACCCGTCAAAAGCGGCAGCATATGCATCTGCCGTAGCCCATGTTGACGCAGCAAAGCCACTGCTAAAAGAATATAAATCGATTGGTGCGGTAAAGCTTGCTAAGAAAATCAATACCCAGGTAGATAGTCAGGCAGATACAACAAAATTGGCCAAGTCACTAAAAGACGGAGATAATTCCGTTATTATTTATGGCATTTTAATCATGATGCTCGTTTTTATCTGTGCATATCTTTACTCAGAAAAAATAAAATCTCCCAACGCCTATCGTACCGGCAGGATGTTTAAAAAATTGCAATTGATTTCTTCAGGCGCATTTAGTATTGGCCATGGCGGTAACGACGCACAGAAAGTAATGGGTATTATCGGTGCCGCTTTTGTTGCCTATAACAGCACAAAGTATCCTGATGTAGGTTTTGCCCTTAAAGAACTTACCTGGATACCATTCGCCTGTTACACCGCCATTGGCCTGGGCACTATGAGCGGAGGCTGGAAGATTGTGAAAACCATGGGCACTAAAATTACCAAGGTAACTCCACTGGAAGGGGTGGCAGCAGAAACCTCCGGTGCAATTACCCTGTTTATGACTGAACAAATGGGTATTCCGGTAAGTACTACGCATACCATTACCGGTGCCATCATTGGCGTTGGAGCTACCAAAAGGCTCAGCGCAGTTCGCTGGGGTGTTACGGTAAGTTTGTTATGGGCATGGGTATTAACTATCCCAGTAAGTGCGTTGCTTGCAGGTATTATCTATCTTATTACTTCTCTATTTATCTAATATAAATAATCATTTATTTACCCCGCGTGATTTTTTATTTACCAGAAAACATAGCTTAAATTTGTAAAGATTTTAAGATGTACCCATTACCGCAATAGTAAATACATGTTATTTACTGCTGAAAATAAGATTGCGATTCAACTAATAACTCAATAAAAAAGTATGAATAAAATTTTGGTTACCGGCGGCTGCGGTTATATCGGTGTACATACCATTGTAGACCTTGTTCAAAATGGATACGAAGTAATTTCCGTAGACAACAATTCAAGAAGCAATATTACTATCCTTGAGGGAGCGGAAAAAATAATCGGTAAAAAAATAAAAAACTATGTGGTTGATCTTTGTAATTTGAAAGATACCGAAACCATTTTTGAAGAAAACAAAGATATCAATGGCATCATACATTTTGCTGCTTATAAAGCAGTAGGTGAATCTGTTGAAAAACCGTTAATGTACTATGAAAACAATATAGGCTCGTTGGTAAATATTTTAAAATGTGCTGAAAAATTTGCCGTAACAAATTTTGTTTTCTCCTCCTCCTGCACTGTATACGGCAACCCGG
>JANYFI010000427.1 GCA_025362765.1 Ferruginibacter sp.
CAGCCGATGCCATCATGGAAGCGGCCGACGCAGGTATTGCACTGGTAGTTTGTATTACAGAAGGTATACCGGTGCAGGATATGGTAAAGGTAAAATACTATTTAAAAAGTACTACCGCAAGATTGATTGGGCCTAATTGCCCTGGCATTATCACGGCAGACGAATGTAAAGTGGGCATTATGCCAGGTTTTATATTTAAAAAAGGAAGAGTGGGTATTGTATCAAAAAGTGGCACACTTACCTACGAAGCAGCAGACCAGGTTGCCAAAGCAGGATTAGGGATTTCTACAGCGATAGGTATTGGCGGAGATCCTATCATTGGAACTACTACGAAAGAAGCGGTGGAATTATTTATGAATGATCCGGAAACCGATGCGATTGTGATGATTGGCGAAATTGGCGGCGGCATGGAAGCTGAAGCAGCTAAATACATACAGTCAACTGGCAATAAAAAACCTGTGGTAGGGTTTATCGCCGGTCAAACAGCGCCTCCGGGGCGTCGTATGGGACACGCAGGCGCTATCGTTGGCGGCGAAGATGATACTGCCGCGGCAAAAATGAAAATTATGGTAGCTTGTGGTATCCACGTGGTAGCAAGCCCCGCAGACATTGGCAAAACAATGGCGGAAGTACTTAAAAAATAACCATCATTCTGTTGAATACATTATAAGCCCCGGAAACAATTCCGGGGCTTTCTTTTTTTAGTATTCAGTAGGTTTTTAAATAATTGAGTAGTGCTGTATTCACTCATCATTTGCCATCATGCACCCAACATTTGGTTAACATCATTTATCATGCTATTCAAACAATGTGGCGTATCAAGAGTAGATTCTTCTTTAAAATGTTAAAGAAAAAATAATGCGCGCATTTGTTTATGCAATGGTACGAATTTGTACATCCGTTTGGTGTTGCACTAATTTTTTTCCAATACAACAGTTACGCAACAAGCTGTATCTTGTTATTAAATTAAGTTTAGACATGTTTTTACAAAAAATTTTACTGGTCATTTTCACCAGTGTAGCATTTACCACTATGGCACAAACACCTACTGACTATTCAAAAAACTGGACAAAGGCTGGGGCCTTTGAAAAGAAGGGGCTAACTCAATCGGCTTTAAAAGAAGTAATCGCTATTTACAACCTGGCGGTAAAAGATAACAACGATGCCCAACAAATAAAAGCGGCCATCTACCAGGTAAAGTATCACAATATGCTACAGGAAGATAGCAGGGAAAACAATATTTTTTATGTAGATACTTTAATAGCCAAAGCAAAAGCGCCGGCCAAAAATATTTTGCAAAGCATGCAGGCCGAAATGTTTTGGCAATACCTGCAAAACAACCGGTATAAATTTTATAACCGCAATCCTCTCGCAGATGAAAAATCAACTGAAATCAATACCTGGAGTCTGGAAAAACTTCATGCTGTTATTGGCAGTTTATACAAGGCATCTCTAATGGATGAAAGCCTGCTGCAAAATACCCATATCGAAGGTTTTGATGCGGTCATTATTAAGGGTGAAAATACCAGGCAATTGCGCCCTACCCTATTTGATTTGCTGGCCTTTAGGGCGTTGGACTATTTTAAAAATGATGAACGCGACTTAATAAGACCAGCCTACCAGTTTACCATCAATGATATAAAAGCATTTGCACCCGCTGCTGAATTTGCAGCTGCCGCTTTCACAACAAAAGATACTGCTGCCCTGCATTTTAAAGCGCTCCATTTATTACAACAGATTATTCACTTTCATCTGAAAGATAAAAGCCCCGATGCCCTGCTGGATGCCGATTTAATAAGACTGAATTTTGTATATCAATATGCCTTGAATGAGGATAAAAACAGTTTGTACGAAGCAGCGTTAAAAAATATAGAAACTACATATGCCAACAATGACGCAGCCGCACAGGCGATGTTTGTAAGGGCTCAGATCTATTATGTAAAGGGACAATTGTACGACCCATTTACAGCAACTACCAACCAGTACGAAATAAAAAGATCCAAAGAATTGTGCGAACAGATTGTTGCAAAATTTCCAAAAACAGCAGGTGCCATTAACGCACAAAACCTGGTAGCCCAAATTACACAACCAGCCCTAACCCTTGAAACGGAAAAAGTAAATATCCCCGATGCTCCTTTCAGAACACTGGTGAATTATAAAAACGCGGCCACTGTTTATTTTCGGGTTGTTAAAATAAGTAATGAAGCCATCAAAAAAATGGACAGGCGGGATTATGATAAGTTATGGAAAGATGTCGTGGGTTTAAAAGCCATTAAAAACTGGAGCGTTACATTGCCAGATTTAAAAGACTATCAAAACCATGCTGCAGAAATAAAAATTGATGGCCTATCTAACGGAACTTATTTTATTCTCGCTAGCCTTGATCCCGGTTTTTCATTACAGAAAAATATCATCGTCAAACAGGTAACCTTCATCAGCAACATCAGTTATATCAAAAACAATCAAGATGAGTATTATGTGTTAAACCGTGACAACGGACAACCGTTTAATAATGCCTCGGTGCAGGTTTGGGAAACAAAATACAATTACACCACCAGCCAGGATGATGACAAAAAAGCGGAGACTTACAACACCGATAAAAATGGCTTCTTTAAATTAAAAAAAGCGAAGGATTACAGAAATATCAGGTTACAAATTAAAAACGGAAATGATGAACTTTTTTTGCAGGAGGAACAGTACAGTAATTATTATAGCAGTTATGAACAAACGCCGCCACCTATAAAACCCATCACATTTTTATTTACCGACCGGTCTATTTACCGGCCCGGACAGGTCATTTATTTTAAGGGCATTGTTTTACAGCAAGGTATCAAGGCAGCAGAATCTGCTGTACTTCCACAATTCAATACCAGCCTCCAATTACGGGATGCCAACAATCAAAAAGTAGCGGATATAAAATTAGTAACAAACGAATTTGGCTCTTATCATGGATCCTTTAAATTACCCGAAGGAATAATGAACGGGCAGTTTAATTTGTTCGATACCGTCACTTTGTCGCAACAATATTTTAGTGTAGAAGAATACAAGCGTCCCAAATTTTTTACTGAAATAGAAAAGCCGAAAGGCACTTACCGTTTACTGGATAGTATTGCCATAACTGGTACTGCTAAAGCATATGCGGGCAATAATATCGACGGTGCAAAAGTTAAATATCGTGTGGTGCGTAAAGTACGCTATCCTGTTTGGTGGGGATGGGGTGGATATATGCCAAAAGGCAGACCAGGCATTCCCGGTGGTAGCAGCAATGAAATGGAAATTACCAATGGCGAAATGGTAACCGATGCCAATGGAAGATTTACAATTGTATTTAAAGCATTGCCCGATGAAATCATTGACAAAAAAACACAACCCATATTTTACTATGAAGTGAATGCCGATGTAACCGATTTAAATGGTGAAACAAGAAGCGGTAATACAACGGTGGCTGTTGCCTGGCAAATGTTGCAACTTGAAATAAATATGCCGGATAAATTACCGGTTGATAGTCTGAAAAGCATCTTAGTAAAAAGTACCAATCTAAACGACATTGAAGAAACAACAATTGCTGCAGTTACCATCCAGCAATTAAAAACACCAGAAAAAATTTTCAGAACCCGGTATTGGAACCAACCGGACCAGTTTATAATGAGCAGGGATGAATACTACAGTTTCTTTCCTTATGATGTTTACAAAAATGAAAACGAAGTAAAAAATTACGAAACAGGCGATAAGGCTTTTGAAAAAACAGATAGCACGAATAATGAATGGGCAATAGTGAATGGGAAACTTAAAGCAGGCTGGTATAAAATTATTGCTACAGCTAAAGATAAATATGGTGAAGTGGTAAAAGCGGAGAAATATATACAGTTATACAGCAACGCAAAAAATGCTGTTTCAGAAAATCCTATAGAGGTAAAGATTAAAAAAGAGGAGACAACACCCG
>JANYFI010000438.1 GCA_025362765.1 Ferruginibacter sp.
TTTCAACGGACGCTGCCATATGGGAGCAAATGTAGTGGAGCTCAATGTAGAGCTGGCCACTGCAGTAAACCAGTAATCGATTTTATTACCAATACAATTCAATGAAGGAGCAAAGAAGATTTTTATTACCACTGTTATTGATATTTATTATTTGTAATGTATTTTTTCTTTCGGCTTCAAACATGCTGGCTAAGTGGTCATTAGACAAAGATGTGCTGATAATCGCCAATAGTTTATTTTTAATATTAACACTGATAACTTTTATTATTCAGCAAAAAGCGTTGAACAACGCTAATCCCCATGTATTTGTTCGCAGCGTAATGGCCGGGATGATGATTAAAATGTTTGCCTGCCTCATCGCCATTTTTGTTTATTGGTTTTTAATGAAGGAAAAATTTAGCAAGCCCACCGTTATTGTGGCAATGATACTGTATTTTATTTACCTTGCTGTAGAAGTACGAGTGGTTACCAAACTGAACCGACAGAAAAATGCCTAAACAGGAAGCACCGCTGCTGCAGTTAAAAAATTATTTGCCTGAAGGGAGTTTCGACGAGGTGGTGTATTACCTGCAGCACTACAAGGTTCAGCTAACCATCACCCGCGAACGAAAATCGGTGCTCGGAGACTACCGCAATTCTTATCAGGAAAAAAATCACCGCATTAGTGTTAACGGCAATCTAAACCAATATGCCTTTTTGGTTACCCTGCTGCACGAACTGGCACACCTGTTTACTTTTGAGCGATATGGCCACCGGGTACAGGCGCATGGCCAGGAATGGAAGAATGAGTTTAGCAAAGTACTGACGCAATTTTTAGCAAAACATATTTTCCCTGCAGACATTCAACATACACTACTGAAAACCCTCCAAAACCCTGCTGCCAGCAGTTGTGCAGATACAGCCCTGCTAAGGGTATTACATAAATACGATCAAAAAAAAGAAGGTGTTATTTTAATGGAAGCCCTTCCGGAAGGTGCCCAATTCTCTATAAAAGGTGGCCGGGTTTTTATAAAACAGGAACGGGTACGCAAGCGGTTTAAATGCAAAGAAACCGCAACTGGCAAAATATATTTATTTAGCCCGGTGTATGAAGTGCAGGCGTTAAGCCAGCCGTAACCTATTTCAAAAAAGATTTACAGTTTTTCCCATCAAAATTTGCTGCCTGAAAAGAAGTTACTTTTTTTGCCCAAAGTGTATCAGGTTACCGTTGTTATCTCTTATCGAAAACTCCATCAGCCCCCTGGGCTTACTTACCAATTTTCCCATTTTATCAATCAATCCTTTGCCACAACAATCAGCATACAGGCATTCAATATCATCTGTAAAAATATAACAACTGCCGGGCTCAAACGATCGCTTTGTATTTGTTATCACCAAATATATTTCTACTTCCTTACATTTCAGTATGGCATAATCGCCCAAACTGATACAGGAAAAACCGAGCTGGCAGGTATAAAATGCGACTGATTCCGTGATGCTAACGACAGGTAAAACGGGAACGGTTTTTAACAGCATTTTTTTATTATTGTAATTCTGCAAAAGGTATTTAAAATATCTTTATTTTTAACACCTTAAATTCAAGCTACATACATTTTTGGAACCCACCAATAAATATAGTGAAGAGGAGCTCGTTGCTTTATTGCAGCGACAAGATCAGCAGGCATTCTCCTATCTGTATGATAACTATGCGGGTGCATTAAACAATATTATTTTCAGATTGGTGGAAGACAGTGCCCTGGCAGAAGATATATTGCAGGAAGCTTTTGTAAAAATCTGGCATAATTTCAACCAATACGATCATTCAAAAGGCCGGTTGTTTACCTGGATGCTGAACCTGACCAGGAATCTTACCATCGATGTATTGCGTAGTAAAGGATATAAAAAACAAACAAAAATCTCAGGCGACGAAAATTCCGTAAATAATTTACCAGATACCAGCAGCACCCTTCTTAAATTTGACTCTCTTGGCATAAGAAAACAGCTTGCTAACCTGAAACCCGAACAACGCATTATTATAGATATGGCTTATTTCAGCGGATTCACCCAGGACGAAATCGCAAAGGAACTGGATGTGCCGTTGGGTACCGTAAAAACAAGGATGCGTACCGCCATTTTGGAATTAAGAAAAATGTTACAATACAATTGAAACCGCAGGACATCATATCATCAGGAATTTTGGAGCTTTATGCTGCCGGCCTCGCTTCTGAACAGGAGCAACGGGACGTGCAGGCGTATATTGCACAATATCCTGAAGTAGCGGAAGAACTGAAACAAATAGAAGCCGGCATGGAATCCTACGCACAGGCATTTGCGAAAGAACCTGCTCCGGCTGTAAAAGAAAAAGTATTTGCCCGCATTAACAATGAACAAACGGAATCTGCACCAATTGCGACTGCGCCGGTTGAACATGAAAAAAATATTCCGGCACCTGTAATTGGTATTGCGCCTTACTGGAAATATGCCGCGGCAGCTTCTGTGGCTTTGCTGATAGGAAGTATTGCCGTAAATATTCTACTGTACAACAAGAGCAACGACATATCGCAAAACCTGCAGCAAACCCAAAACGAATTGGCCAGTTTAAAAGATGAAAACAAAACCATGGAAGGCGATATGGCCGTGGTACAAAATAAATACAGCAAGCCGGTATCGTTAAAAGGATTGGAAGCAGCACCCGATGCGGCAGCAAAAATATTCTGGATGGAAAATACCGGCGAAGTATATCTTGACCCCAGCAATTTACCCGATGCTCCGGCAGGAAAGCAATACCAGTTATGGGGAATTGTAGATGGCAAACCGGTTAGCGGTGGTATGATTTTAACTTCAAAAAAAGGAGACAAGTACCGTATTCAAAAGATGAAAACTTTTGGTAAGGTAGAAGCATTCGCTGTAACGCTTGAAAGTGAAGCGGGCAACACAACGCCCAAGGGGCCAATGTTTGTGATGGGAAAAATGTAAATTGTTTTATTGAAAATTTTATAGCCAGTCTTTTTGACTGGCATTTTTTTGCGGGTATGTTTTCTGTTATTACTGCTCTTGAAAAATATCCAGGTAATGATCGATACCATTTCTCTTCATATTTTTCTGTATAAAGCCATCTTACCCAATTTATCGATCTTGTTTTACCAATGCGCAATTAATTAAACTATTGGCTTAACATTAATTAATGTTTTGAATAAACAGCCATGTTTTTTCCGGAGTTATAAATCCATCATTCCTCAACTGCCGTACATCAATCAAATAAAAACAATCACACAAAAAATCTACAGAATGAAAAAGTTTAAAACAATTATGATGGTGGCGACTGCGGTGGTATTAACGCAGTTTTCTTTTGCCCAAATGAATAATATGTCAAAAGAAAAAACAGTAATGGTAGGCGGTGCGGCGATGTATCCATCCAAAGACATTGTCAGCAATGCGGTAAACAGTAAAGATCATACAACACTGGTAGCAGCAGT
>JANYFI010000463.1 GCA_025362765.1 Ferruginibacter sp.
TATTAACCAATATGCCGTCGGGCGACCAGGTAATTTTATTGTCTGGCGCTACGGTCCACTTTTTATAGTCAAGCAATAAGCTGTCTTTTAGAGAAATAATATAGCCTTTATTTTTTTGCAGCACGTTTGCACCTATGGCATAGCGATCCACATTTTTAGGGTCTTTGGTAGTTGCCGCAATGCTTACACTGTCTCCGGCTACCGAAGCGTTGATGGCTGTTTTATAAAATGAATTTGTACCAACATGCAACGTATCAAAACTAACAGCGCCAGCAATATTACTGTTAAGCGAAGCGATACTAACTGATCCATTACTCACCCTATTGGTTTGATAGGTGAGGCTGGGCAATGTTGCTGTCAATTGCAAAGCGCTGTCCCGCTCATCCGATGCATAACGGCCTTTAAACACAATATTGTCATAGGCAAAGCCACTAACAAGGCTTTCCACTACCGGACTTTTTTTAAGTACGCCATTAAAAACAATTTGCTGCGGCGGCATATTTCCTATCACCGTATCCGTTAGTTTGTAGTATTTATCAACGTACTGCAGTATTGATGGCCCTATTTTGTCATACGCAAATTTTCCATTGGCCGTAATATCTGCCAGCGGCGAAATAAAGCGAAGGTTATTTACTCCATTAGCAGTGGTGGCTTGCGCCATAATACTATCCAATGCAAACCGCTTGTTTTTTATATTAAGGCTCGAGTAGTCAATTACCGCATATACGTCCATGGCTGCCGGGTCAAGGTTGGCCGCTTTTAACACCATATTAAAAGAAGCATTCAATGTATCGCTGTATAAATTAAGCGGCTTTAGCTGAACAGTATCTACCCGCAGCATGGCCTGCACAGATGGATAGTCACCCTTTACATTTGCAGTGGCGCTATAATGCAATTGTATATTGGCATCATCCATACTGCCCTCACTTTTAATATCGCCTTGTTGCAACACGGCATTCAATAAAATATTTTTATACTCATATTTTTTAAACCCTATTTTTTCCACTTTGGCATTAATTACGGCAGCCATTGTTTTGTAATTAAAACCAGTTCCTTTTGCATGGCCATTAAAACTAAGTAACCCAAATACCGTATCCTGTTTAATCAATTTGCCCACCTCAAAATTCTGCGTGGCAAAAGTGATATCATAGCTCGCCTTTTCCGTGTCTTTAAAATGATGTACATACCCGTTTACTTTTGCCATACCATACGAGCCGCGTAAGATAATATTCGGTTGTACATTGTTCATATCGCCTTTTAGCGAGCCTGTGAGCAACATCAATTTCGGTAATTCAATCGAAGCAGGAATGATACCTGCCGGCACGAGCGATTCAATAAACTCCTTTTGCACCCGGCTGTTGGCAATAGTTACATCGTACTGTAATGCTACAGGTTTATCAATATTTTTTATAGCGCCCCTGCCCTGCAAACTAAAGCTGCTGCTATTAATGTTAAGGCTGGCCACCGTATTCTTCAAATTACCTTTCAGGTGTGTGCCGATACTAAATACCGCAGGCAACTTGTTAAGCAATTCCGTATTACCCGGTGGCATAAATTTTATGATATCAGCTCTGGGCAAACTGCTGTTGAAGATAGTAATATCGTAGGCCAGGTTGTTGGTGTCTATTACGTTGTACAATATCGCATTGGCATTAATTTTTGTTCCATCGAGGCCTGACAATTGTAATAACGGAATGTGCAATTCTTTTAATGTTCCATTCGCGGTGGCGGATAAATTAATTCGCTTATTTTTAAACTGCTGTTCGGGGAAATACTTTTTTACAAAAGGCGCCACCATGTATAAATCGTTGATGGCTACAACGGTATTTTTAAGTTGCAGTTGTACGCTGGTGTTTTGCGGTGCAGTGGTTATTTTTTTTATATCGTCGTATTTTACCAGCAAGGCATTTTGAATAACACTCTGCGGGGTTTTAATGTACAGGTTACTAGCCGCTATTCCTTTGTCGCTGTAGCGAATGTCGGCATGTGTAGTATCAATGCTAAATCCACTTTTATCAGCAAATGCCAGTTGACTTATATTGGCAGAAATACTGTCGGGCGAATACAATATATTTCCTGCGTTTACCTGTATATTTTTCAAGCCGATGTGCGCATAATCAAAGCCCTCTTTTGGTGCGGCATTGTTGTCGTTGTATACCGCAGTATCTTCATTCAACCGAATTTGATTCACAGCTATTCTCCAATTGCCGCTGGTTGCTGCACTATCAACCGCCTCTTTTGAAATAACTTTTGGAGCGGTAAATTGGATGAAAGAATTGACTAAGCTGATGTCGCCGAGACGGGCATTTTCAGCGGCAAGGTTAAGCGTTGTTTTGCTAACAGTCAATTGTCTTATTGTGTTGGCGTAAAACATCCCGTTCACTTTATTCTGATAATTAATTACCACATCATTCAGCCCGATATTTCCTGCAGTAAAAAAAAGATTCACCGCTGTAGTATCTACAGTCGGCGACACGGGTAATTCTTTGGTTGTTTCCATAAAAAAACCAATGCCCGAGGCCGTAAAATCATCCAAACCAAAATGCATCCTGTCTGGCTGAAACTGGTTGATAGTTGCTGTGGCGTTTTTAATATTCGCGGTAAAAATATTGCCTGCATAATTGTCTGTAAATTTCAGCCGGATATCATTCAGCAATAATTTTTTAAAAGAGATTTTTAATGCGGCTGTATCTGCCAATGCGGTGGTATCTTTTGTGGCGCCTGCAAACGCATTCATGATAAACTGGTAATTAAAACTGGTATCAGTTGCAGCCCGTGAAATATTGGCGTATACATTTTTAACAGCCACTTTGCCAATATCAATTTTACCCCTTATCAGTTGCAGCATATTAATATCTACGGATAACTGTTCTCCAAACAAGAGCGTATCTTTTTGCTGATCCTGCAGGTAAATACCTTTTAATTCAATCCATTTGGGAATGCTAAAATCCAGCGACTGTATAGCTACTGTTGTTTTTAACTTTTGCTGCAAAAAAGAAACAACCTTGTTTTTAATAAAGGTTTTACCTGAAGAAGTATTGATGTAAATAAAGGCAACCACCAGCAAAACCAACACCGTACCCAGCAGGTACAATATTATTTTCCCTGCCTTTTTTAAAATTTTTTTTGTCGTCATTCCGCCAATTTGGTTATGCCATGTTGTAATACAAATCAGCTACCTGTTACGGTAGCCATTATATGTAATAACAATATTGTGCCTGTTTTTAACCCACTGCTGTAGCTGCTTATACAAATTTACATTTCGGTTAAAAGAAAAAGTTAGGGCATATAGTGGAATTAATTCTACAAATATCAGGATAGCTTGTCTAAAGTAACTACTCACCCCTTTCGAATCATCATTTTATAGCATTTTTTGAAAATCGAATAGTTATCCACATTCGGCAGTATA
>JANYFI010000466.1 GCA_025362765.1 Ferruginibacter sp.
GTCAGCATCTAGCTCAGTCTGGACATCGCTCTTTAGTTCCTCGTCTAGTTCTCCTGCAGGTACTGCTGTTCTATTACCGGCATCTTTACCGCTATTAAAAATAATGTTATCGCATTGGGCGATGGCGTTAGCCCTATTACCGGCGGCGGTTTTACGCAAGAAAGCTTAACAGCAACCCGTACTGACGTTGGGCATCCGATAGGAAGCTTTTGGGGATACCAGGTATTGGGCGTTTAACAAACAGCAGATGAGGTGGCAAAAGATGGGCGTACCGACGCAAGGCCCGGAGATTTTAGGTTTAGTAAAGACCAGACGTGGCTCGGCAGCCCCTTCCCTAAATTTGATTATGGGCTTACATTTAGCGCTGCCTATAAAAACTTCGACATGAATATGTTTTGGCAGGGCGTACAAGGCAATAAAGTTTGGAACGCTAAAAGAGCCTGGCAGTACACGTTTGATTATGGTAGTGGAAAGGTAACGGATGTGTTGAACTCCTGGACGCCGCAAAATACCAACACAAATTTATCAAGGGCATCATTTATAGATCCGGCCAATAATAAAAGGTCTTCTTCTTATTATGTAGAAGATGGCTCTTACCTAAGGCTTAAAACATTGAGCATCGGGTACAATCTTCCTGCATACATCATCAATAAATTAAAGATTACCAGTGCACGTTTTTATGTAAGCGGGCAAAACCTTATCACCATTACAAAGTATAAGGGATATGACCCAGAAGTTGGCCGTAGCGACCTTACCGGTTTGTTTAGCGTAGGCGTAGATGTATCCGCTTATCCGCAGGCAAAACTAATTAGTGCAGGTATCGATCTATCATTTTAAATTATTGTTTTATGAAAAAAATATTTGGAAACAACAAGCTCTTAAGATTTTTTATATTGTTGCTATGCCTGGTTACGGTGCCTGCCTTATTGCAGAACTGTAGCAAAAAAAACTTGGATGTAACTAATCCCAATGCATTACCGGTAACCGCTTTTTGGAAAACCAAAGGCGATGCCGAAAAAGGTTTAGTTGCCTGCTACGGCCCGCTAACAAGTATCCAGGGCTGGGGCCGTATGTTGGGGGCCATCCTAACAATTCAGCGGGGCGATGACGTAAATCCCTTTCCCAGCACTGGTGTACAGGATGCAGGTACTTTTTTATCAACGCCTGTTGATGGGCGTGTAGGCGAGGGTTGGGGCGAATTGAATGCCATTGTTGCCCGGGCCAATGCGGTTATATTTAATGTGCCCAACATTTCGATGGATGCCGCTGAAAAGGCCAGGATATTGGGCGAGGCTTATTTTATGCGGGGGCTTGGGCATTTTTATTTAGTGAACTTGTGGGGCAATATACCACTCATTTTAAAACCCATCGAAGCCGTCAACGATTTATTTATAAGCCAGTCTCCACAAGCAGATGTATGGGCGTCTATAATCGCTGATTTTAAAGATGCACAAAGCCGCTTGCCGGATACATGGGATGCTAATAACATCGGCAGGGCAACCTGGGGAGCCGCAACAGCAATGTTAGGCAAGTCGGATTTGTTTACCCAAAAATGGGCGGATGCAGCAACTGAATTTAAAAAGATAATCGATAAGCCAGCGCTATATAAATTGGTGCCTAACTACCAGGATAATTTTTTAGAAGCCACCAATAACAATGCGGAATCTATTTGGGAGCTTCAATACCAAAGCACACCAACAGGCAACTGGGGAACCAGCGGCACGGCTAACCCTTTGCGTGGCCAGGCTTGGGAAGCGGATGTTGCGCCAGTAGGTTATACCAGCCAGGGAACAACCACTGTAAACCAATGGGTATTCAATCTTTTTATGGAACAAAAAACGAAGGATAATAAAATTGACCCAAGGGCTTATGCAACCATTAACTGGGATTATCCGGGTGCCAAAGTTTATCAGGATGATTTTCAAAAAGCGTTGAATGGTGCTAACCGTAACAAAATATGGGTACGCAAATACCTTAATTATGATAGGACAAGCTCGCTTACGCCCGGCAGTTGGGGCTATGCAAACAATAACCGCCGCATGATACGTTTGGCAGATGTGCTGCTAATGTATGCCGAAGCAAAAAACGAAGCTGGTAGCGCTGATGCAACGGCTTATGGTGCTATTAACAGCGTAAGGGCAAGGGCTAATATGCCTGATATAACGCCCGGCTTAGGGCAGGCTGCTTTTCGTGTTGCTGTAAGAAGGGAACGTGCTTTAGAGCTATCGCTGGAGGGTGACCGCGTG
>JANYFI010000476.1 GCA_025362765.1 Ferruginibacter sp.
AATTAACAGAAGCCGCCGCCAGTATTGGTGAAACCGCCACTGCATTGAGCGAACTGGAAACGCTGGTGAGGGATTTGTTGATGAACAAAGATGTGGAAGAAAAGAAATTGAACGAGGCTGACCAGGCTTATTACAACCTTCGCAATGCGTTGTCAGCAAAAGAAAGCGAGCTGCGCCACAAGCAAAAATCGAAGGAAACGATTGATCATTTATTAAGCGAAATAAAAGATAAACTCACTGAGTTAAAACTGCAGCTGGCAGGGATGAAGGAGCGCTTGCAGGTAGAATTTAAGATTGACTTAGATGCGATTATTGACGAGCCACGCACTGGTGAAGTACCGCTGGAAGACCTACAGGAAAAAAATGATCGTATGCGCAAGCGCCTTGAAAACATCGGCGAAATAAATCCAACGGCCATTGAAGCCTATACCGAAATGAAGAAGCGCTATGAGTTTATCATGGAGCAAAAAAATGATTTGGTAACTGCCAAGGATAGCCTGATGCAAACCATACAGGAAGTGGAAGCTACTGCCAACCAGCAGTTCCTTGATACCTTTAATAAAGTGCGGGAGAATTTTCAGAAAGTGTTCCAGGCATTGTTTACAGAAGATGATACGGCGGATATGGTATTGGTGGATCCGACCAATTTGGCGGAGACAGGAATTGATATTGTCGCTAAACCAAAAGGTAAACGTCCGTCTTCAATCGGCCAGTTGAGTGGTGGTGAAAAAACATTGACGGCAACGGCTTTGTTGTTTGCGATCTACCTGATTAAACCGGCCCCGTTCTGTATTTTAGATGAGGTAGATGCGCCGCTGGATGATGCGAACGTAGGCAAGTTTACGAAGATGATTAAACAGTTTAGCGAAAACAGCCAGTTTATTATTGTTACACACAACAAACAAACGATGAGTGCAGTGGACGTGATTTATGGCGTTACCATGCAGGAGCCGGGTGTGAGTAAACTGGTGCCGGTGGATTTTAGGAGTTTAAATTAATAACCCGAATTTTTAAGGTACGAATTACACGAATTTAATTACACGAATTTTTAGGCACTAACTACACGAATTAAATACAATTAACTATTTCGAACCCGGCACTTTGCCGGGTTTCGTTTTACCTTATGGGGAATATTTGACCCGTATTTATCACCAATACGGTTGAAAAATAGTTTTTTTCTACGGACAATCAAACTGGCTTGCAGATTGCATTTAATAAGCGAAATCATTTATTAAAAGCTTAAAACAATTATTATGGAAGGTCAGGCAATTCTCATCACACTTATTTTAGGCGCTATAGCCGGTTGGTTAGGCGGACAATTATTTAAAGGCAGCGGCCTTGGACTGATAGGAAATATCGTAGTCGGTATTTTGGGCGGTTTCGTGGGTTACTGGTTGTTTGGTTTGCTGCACATCAGCCTTGGTGGCGGCGTGTTGGGTTACATATTAACCGCTGGTATCGGTGCATTTGTGTTATTGGCCGTATTAAATTTA
The DNA here is from genome assembly GCA_025362765.1 of Ferruginibacter sp. Taxonomy (GTDB): domain Bacteria; phylum Bacteroidota; class Bacteroidia; order Chitinophagales; family Chitinophagaceae; genus Ferruginibacter. The sequence goes on from JANYFI010000476.1 coordinate 1,494, forward strand.
ATTATTCCGCGACGAATTTAGTGTGCATCAATATTATTGAAAAGATACCTTCACAAGAGGTGTCTTTTTTTGTGCGCAATGAATTAATTTTATAAAAATTGTTAGGTATGACAAACGCCGAAATCATCAAACAAAAAATCATCAACCTGGTAATGGGTATGGACAATGAAGCCGCACTGGAAGTATTGCATGATGTAGTGTTGAAGTTTAATAATCCCACTTCGGTGGCAGAAGATGAACTGACGGACGAAGAATGGAACGAAATAGAAAATGATATAAAAAACATAGAGGAAGACGATGCCAAAAGGCAGGAAGAAGTAATACAACATTTAAAACAATGGAAAAGCGGGAAGTAGAATTGTTTCACGCAACGAACGCTAAGAATACAGCGGTAACAACGTAAAATTTTACCTTAAAATTTTCATTCTATCAGGACAAAAATCCGACGCTTATGATCTTTGCGCCCGTTGCATCTGTTGTTTCCTTTGTGTGAAATTCTTTATTTTTGACCCATGTCTGCAGAAAAAATTTTAGGGGATTGGAAGAAAAAGGTTTTTAAACCTGTGTATTGGCTGGAAGGCGAAGAAGATTATTATATTGATAACCTCATGAGCTATGCCGAGCACCAGTTGTTGCCCGAAAGTGAAGCCAGTTTTAACCTCACCGTTTTTTATGGCAAAGACGCCAACTGGAGCGATATTGTAAACGCCTGTATGCGCTACCCGATGTTTGCTGAAAAACAGGTGGTCTTGTTGAAAGAAGCCCAGCAAATGAAGGACATTGATAAACTGGAAAATTACATTGAACATCCGCTGGCGTCTACCATTTTTATTGTTTTCTCTTTATGGCTAACAATAAA
>JANYFI010000514.1 GCA_025362765.1 Ferruginibacter sp.
TTTTCATTTTGGTAAATTCGATTGGGGGTATTGCCGGTTTAGCGATTGGTGGATCAATTGCAGTAGCCATGCCATTTACACTTTGTGTATTGGCAGCGGTAGTAGTGGGCGGCTTCGCAGGTTCGCTAATTAGTACCAAAGTATTTGACGCCATGGTAATAAAAAGACTCACCGCCGTGTTGATATTAATAGTAGGCGTAAAATTACTGGCACAGCATTTTTAAGTAAATTTATTTCCCATTTATAAAAAATTACCCGCCATGGTATCAGTGGAAGAAGCACTTGAAATAGTTTTATCCGTGCCGGGCCAATACGGTATAGAAAGAGTAGCCCTGGGTAAAATATTGAATCGTTTTTTAGCGGAAGATATTTTTGCCGACCGGGATTCACCGCCGTATGACCGGGTTATGATGGATGGCATCGCCCTTAACAGCAGCGCATTACTTTCAAATTCTACAGAAGGTTTTTTTATTGAAGGCATACAGGCCGCAGGTGACGCTCAAAAAATATTACGCAATCAAATTAATTGCCTTGAGGTAATGACTGGGGCAATTATGCCGGCTGGCATCGATTTAATTGTTCCGTACGAGCAGGTTGACATAATTGATAACAGGGCTTTTTTGAAACAGCCTTTTGTTCCACGAAACTATATTCACCTAAAAGGCACCGATCATAAAAGAGATACCATTGCATTGCAAAAAGGTAAACGGTTAACTGCTGCCGATGCCGGCCTGCTTGCTGCAGTTGGTATTTCAGGCGTGCCTGTTTACAAACTACCCAAAACAGCCATCGTGGCTACCGGCAATGAATTAGTACCCATTGATGAGATACCGGAAGCCCATCAGGTACGCATGTCTAATGTTTATTCTTTACAATCCGCACTGCAACCAGATTGTATTGCGCCTGATATATTTCACATTGATGATGAAGAGGCCGTATTGTTTAATGAATTGTCGGCCATCGTAAAAGAGTACGACGTAGTGTTATTGAGTGGAGGAGTGTCTAAAGGAAAATATGATTTTGTGCCCGCTGTGTTGGAAAAAATTGGTGTGCAAAAGCTTTTTCACCAGGTGGCACAACGGCCAGGTAAACCATTTTGGTTTGGTCATCAACCATACTTAAATACGCATGTATTTGCTTTTCCCGGCAACCCTGTTTCAACTTTTGTTTGCCATCATTTTTATTTCAGGCAATGGCTTTCAAATTCTCTTGGTAACTGGCTAAAACTCCCACTGGTGCAATTATCTGGGGCAATTACTGGCTTGGGTTTACTATCGTTATTCGTCCCGGTTAAGTTCAATCACGATGATAACTGTGTAAGTGAAATTACTAATAATGGTTCCGGAGATTTGTTTAGTTTAACCGCAATCGATGGCTTTGCCTATCTACCGAAAGGAGAAATTTTTTACAATGAAAAATCAATTTTTCCATTGCTGAAAATAAACTGAGAATGGCAAAAAGTGGGCGCAGGTGAGGATGCCTGCGCCAGAAGTAATTACTGCGATTAAAGGATTGCAGTGTGTATTATGGAGATCATTTCAGGTATGCTAAAATGATGTATAACGCTTATTTATAAGTTTAGATAGACTAAAACTATATTTTTTACGCAGATTCATGCATATAAATTTACGGTAATTTAGCAAAGGAAACTGCAGCTGATTGCTGAAAAAAAAGTAGTAAAAAACTACGTCGCAGATGGTGGTTGCAGCATAAAAATACGACAAATTGAAAGATTTTAATGGCGTTGATGCAGCTGTACAACCTTTTTAGCAGCGTGTTAAAAAAAATATTTAAATTGAATTAATTATCAAAAATTGCTGCCAATGCCAGTTCTATTGCGTTTGTATTTCGGTGTTTTTGTACTGTTAATGTTGCCTTTTAATACTTTTGCGCAAGTCGATTTTAAAGCGACAGGCAGGGTCATTGACCTTGACAATCATTTCCCCGTAAAAAATGCGTCCATTGTGCTGGATCAAACCAACGAAGGTGTTTTAACCAACGACAGCGGTTACTTTATGTTACCATCCCCCATTCCTTACTTTTCTATCACTGTCTCCAGCGTGGGGTACCTGCACAGTACCAAAGAAATTAATTTATTAACAGACAGTGCATCGTTTACGATTGAATTAAAAAGAAAGGCCAATGAACAATTGGATGAAGTGGTGGTGAATGCCTATAAAAACAACAATAAAATAAAGGCGGTAGAAATGAATATTGTAAAAATAAATCCTGAATTAATAAAGCGTAGTCCGCTGCTTTTTGGTGAAGCTGATATTATTAAGGCATTGATTTTACAATCCGCCTGCACCTTCTCCGGTACTGGTTACGCCGGGTTG
>JANYFI010000533.1 GCA_025362765.1 Ferruginibacter sp.
ATTTAAAAATTCGGTAAAAACCATCCAGCACATTGAGTTTATTGAACTTTATGAAGATCGTGCCCTGAGCTGTATGTATGCCATTAGCAAACTGGAAAGCAAAGACAATAAAGGGTACAATGTACGCATCGGCAGTAAAAAAATAAAAAGCCTGTTTGGTTCCAAAACCCGCCTCATTACCGATCCTTCAGACGAATGGTGGAACAGGATTACAGTTAAAATGAAAAAAGTAAAAGAAGGATCAAATGATGTACAAAGCCTGTTATTTAGCGCTACTACTGGTGATGCAAGGGAAGAAGAAAGAGAATTGTTTAGCAGCACACCGTTGATAGATTTGTTTATTGATCAGGTATCTACTCAAAACAACTGGAACGCCTGCGCAGCAAAAACAATTTTTGAACTGTTGATTCCAAATGTATTTAAGGAAAGATTAAAAAAGAAAGGCAATATTAATTGGATACTGGATACAGATACAGCGGCCTACCCATGGGAATTACTACAGGATAGTACTGCTAACGCCAAACCCCTTTGCATTGAAGCGGGCATGATACGGCAACTGGCTACTGCTGATTATAGTGTAAATATAAAAAGAGTAGCGGGTGAAAAAGCATTGATTATAGGAGACCCTTTGCTAAATGGATTTGTAAACCAGTTACCCGGTGCCGTGAAAGAAGCAAAAGCGGTGGAAACAGTTTTTTCCAATAATGGCTATGCAAAAAATTCACTTATCAATGCAAGTGCGGCAGACATCATCAGCAGCTTTTTTTGTGACGATTATAAAATTATCCATTTAGCCGGCCATGGCGCTTTTAATCCGGCCTCGCCCAAACAATCAGGAATGGTAATTGGCGATGGTAAATTTTTAACCACTTTTGATATTGAGCAAATGAGTACTATACCGGAGCTGGTTTTTGTAAACTGCTGTCACCTGGGTAAAACAAGCGGCGTAGATGAAAAATATTTTGAGCAACGATACCGGCTTGCCGCAAATATCGGTACGGAACTTATTCGCATTGGAGTAAAAGCTGTTATAGCAGCTGGCTGGTCTGTAAACGATGATGCGGCCATGGATTTTGCGCAGGTTTTTTATGCCCGGATGTTTGCAGGATATAATTTTGGTGACGCGGTAAGGGACGCCAGAACAAATATTTATGATAAATACCGTTTTAACAATAATACCTGGGGCGCTTACCAGTGTTATGGTGATCCATTTTACAGGCTCATCAACAGGTCAGCTGGCAAAAAAGAGGAACAACGGAATTACCTGATTGCAAGAGAAGTGGAGATAGACCTACACAACCTGAGAAATAGCCTCGATATTAAAAGCTCCACCTGGAAAGAAACACTTGACCAGATGTCAGTTATTTCGACAGCGAAAGTAAGGGCGGATATACAGAGTTCAGAAATAATGGAGACGGAAGCAGCTATTTATTTTGAGCTGTCAGAATATGCACTGGCGATTGAAAAATTTGAGGCGCTTAAAAACGAAGAAGATGCTACTTTTTCGGTGGCATCGCTTGAGAAATATTGCAATGCACGCTGTAAAAAATATGTTGAAGATTTTAAAGCCGGCGCAAACCCCGATATTTTAATTGGGAAGTTAAATAACGTGATCGCAGAGTTGAACGAACTGCTTAAAATAAATTCCACCGCCGAAAGAAAAGTATTGCAAGCCAGCGCCAGTAAGCGAAAAGGGTTAATCACAAGCGATGCGGAGGCAAAGTTGCAAGCCTATAAAGATGCGGTAACATATTATACAGAAGCCGTTGGTATTAATAAAAACGCTTCGTATGCGTTTAGCCATATGCTGGTTTTTGGCAGCATTTTATTTATGATTGAAAATACCGCTTTGCCGCAGATAAAATACGGGGACTTATCAAAAATACAAGTGTTAAAAGCCATAGCTGATAAAAGAAAAGCCCTTGAGTTGCCTTATCGGAATATGGATTACTGGGACCTGGTTGATGAAGCAGCCTATGATTTATCCTGGTTGTTTTTGGATAAAACAGCCGCCCAGGATGATAGTAACTGGTTGAAAGTGGAAGATAAGTTTCGCAGCATCTGGCGAAGTGCCGGTTCAATTGGAAAGAAAAACGCAGAACTGGAAAATTTTGAAATTATCTCAGATATGTTGTCACTTTCCATAGATAAAACCGTGCAGTGGTATGCAGTAAAAATTGATGCAATGAGGATCAGGCTGGCGAAAGAAGTGGTGAAAAAATAACGAATGATACAAAAAGGCCGGATTGAAAATTTCAATCCGGCCTTTTTGTATTCCCGCTGAAAGAAAATCGTCCTGTGGGTTGTAGCGGTTTCGAAGAACATAAGTTTTTACATTTGCCAGGGCGGTTTTCAATTTTGCAATCATTTGTGCGTACCGTCTTTGCCTTATTGGTAATGAATTATACCTTCAATGCGGCAAATACAAAAATAGCCTAAGGTTTAACCGGTATATTCGTTGTTCAATCAATTTCAATAAATTAAGAATGCCCATTCAAAATATTCCTGAAATTTTTATCGACAACAGTAAACCGCTGCCCGATTTGTTTGTGTATGATTATAGAATGACTGAAGACATTGTTAAGAATAAAGCCAATCTCAGCCTAAATATGTTCAGCTTTTTGCAAACAGGACAAAAGCATATTCATTTTGCGGATGCTTCAGTAGCAGTAAACGAAAAGCAATCCATTCTCATTAAACAAGGCAACTGCCTTTTTACGGAATTATTGAACAGCGAACAGGTGTACTACTGCAAACTATTTTTTTTCTCGCAAAAAATTGTGAATAATTTTCTCCAAAAGTACCAGGACGATGCGGACTTTGCCATAAAGCCGGTGAAAAAAGAAGCGCCTTTTTTTGTGATTGCCAACGATGCTTATATCAATAGTGTTATAGACTCACTTTCTGCAGTTGCCAGGCTGGAACTAGGACTCCGGCAGAATTTACTGGCTGTAAAGTTTGAGGAGATCATGCTTTACCTGGCAGGAAAATACGGGCAGTCATTTATTCAATATTTACATGCCCTGGTTAAAACAGAGAATAATTCCTTAATAAAAAATACCATTGAAAATAATGTAGGTACAGCATTAAAAATTGAAGAA
>JANYFI010000739.1 GCA_025362765.1 Ferruginibacter sp.
TGCGTATCACCGGCTGGATGCAGGTTTTACATTTGTTTCCAAAAGATATGCGGAGCAGAAACATTACAGCATCTGGAACATTTCCTTCTACAATATCTACATGCATAAAAATGCCTATTCTATTTATTTTAAAAGGGATGATACCCGGCTGCAGGCTTACCGCCTTTCTGTAGTAGGTGGCTTAATACCATCAATATCCTGGAACTATAATTTTTAATGATGATGCAATTGCTAAAATTACTCTTTGCTGTTACTATACTTTCTGTAACTACACAGTGTTGTATTAAACAGGTGAATGTGGATTTGAGAAACGCACCCCGCATACTCGTAGTAGAAGGAAATATTACCACGGATGCTATTCCGTATACCGTGAAATTAACCTACTCGGGCCCTATTGTCTATAGCGATACAATACCTGATGAATACCTTGAAAAAGAAGCAACGGTAAGCATTGCCGACGATCTTGGAAATGCTACACCACTGGTATATACAAGCCAGGGAGTTTATGCTACCACGGATGCTGACTACATTGGTAAAACCGGCCGCACCTATAGCGTAACCGTTGTTTTAAAAGATGGAAAAAAATATATTTCCGTGCCTGAAAAAATACCTGCGGCCGTGCCGGTTTCTAATATCAATGTAACATTTGTAAATCAGTTTGACATGTATACTCCCACGTATTTGAATGTGGCAGTGGATGTAAAAGACCCGGTTAACGAAGAAAACTATTATCGGTGGACTTTCTATTCTTACTCCGGCCGTCAGACAAAAGGGGTGTCTTGTGGCATCAATTGTATCAAGAACGAATTTTGTTACCAGAAAAATATTGATAAAGAAGTTAGGATATTATCGGACGCTGATATCAATGGAAATGAGATAAGAGACCAAATAGTGGGCCGTTGTTATATTTATACTTACCTCAATGCCTTTACAGATATCAGCCAAATATCTTTGACGAGAGAAGCTTACCAGTTCTGGAAAAGCTACCAGGACCAGCAAACAAGAACCGGCGGTATCCTAGATCCGTTGCCAGCATCCATCAGAGGCAATGTACACAATGCTGAGAACACAAACGATTTTGCACTGGGGTATTTTGCAGCCTCGTCGGTAACCCATCGAAAAGTAATTATAGTGCCTTACAGTATTACGTCTTACCTGCTCCAAATATCAGCGCAGCAATTTATTCCGGATAATTATGTATCCTGCTTTGATTATTTTCCCAATGCACTTTCTTACCCTGCAGATCGCCAGTATCCACCACCTCCTGGCTGGGAAAATGCGGACGAGATAAAAGTATACTGGTAAGCCGGGTGGGCCATGCCGGCTTCAAAATTTCTTACTTGCGGGGCGATTAAAATTTGTACACAATGCTATTGGAAAAATTGTAGTAAAATTTTTGAATAGGCACCACTGGTTTGGAATCATACATGGAACTAAAGGAAAAGCCAAGATCAAAATGTTTTGAAAAGGTCACGTCGAATTTTATATTGGATGCCAGCCTGTACTGGCCGAACAAATTATTAAAAGGCATCTGGTAAAAAACTACGGTAGATACTGTACTGTTGGCAGTGGTTTTACCTTCCCACCGGATATAATTATTTGATTTTAAAAGACTCTTTATTTGGTTTTGCGGGATCGCCGGTTTTAAGGAAGAATCAACCCCGGTATAGTTCCATACTTCATGTTCATACATAACACCCGACGCAATGCTAAACTCCTGGTTTTTTTTATTCCAGTAATTGTAGCGTGCGTTTATACCGGTGGTAAGCCGGTGCAGCAAACCCCTTGAATTATTCCATTGATATTGTACAAAAGTTTCAGGTTGCCAGGGGTTTTTATAATCGTGTCGCCAGCGCAGGTGTACATAGCCGGAATTTAAAAAATCCTGTGCGCCATTGTAAGTAAAACGATAGCTTGCCGCAAGAATCATCAAATCTTTGTAATGCCTCAACTGCAGATCAAATGCATTGGTGCCATCCAATAATAATTTTTGTTGTTTGTCTCCTTCAAGTCCGGCCGAAAGATTTCCTTGTATAAATGTTTTTTTTGTATAACCAGAAGTATCAGTTTTATCAATCGTTAAAATTTGTGCGTTGGCCAATACAAAACAACACTGGATAAAAATAAATAGGAATAATTTTTTCAAAACAGTTGAATAGTAAATTTTTAAATGATAAATGCGGGAGCAAAAGTAATTATAAAATGGAAGATGTTTATTTTTAACGAACGGTGCTTTATGGCAATTTGACTATTTTGCAGCCTGGGCTACGAAACAACAATTTAAAGAATACAAAAAGATGAAAAAGATATCAATTGATATGGATGGTGTGATGGCAGATGTGTATAGCCAGTTTACAAAAATGTATACTGCTGAAACGGGATTGGTAAAAACAGTGGCCGAATTGGAAGGAAAACCCGAAGGGGAGGTATTTGAGCATGCACTGCAATACGTTACCAGTCCGGGATTTTTCAGGCACGCGCCATTGATGGAAGGTTGCTTTGATGTTGTGCGAAGACTCAATGACCGTTACAAAATCTTTATAGTCTCAGCCGCCATGGAATTTCCAACCAGCCTGGTAGAAAAGCATGCCTGGCTGAACGAGCATTTTCCTTTTATCGGCTGGCAGCAAATGGTGTTTTGTGGTTCCAAAGAAATCATTAGGGCCGACATTATGATTGATGATCATTTTAAGAACCTGAATTTTTTTACAGGCGAAACTATTTTGTATACACAGCCACACAACAAACTGGCGGATGCAGGCAAGCACAGCAGGGTAAATAGCTGGAAGGAAATAGAACGGTTGTTACTTCCCTGACAGCGCCTGGCGGAGAAAAATTACAGAACTTGAAGAAATAGCATTGATAAGATTGAATGAATTTATTTTGTTAAAGGACAGTTTCAATCTCCAATTTTAATCGCCGGTAAAATAAAAAGCCGCCATGATGTAAGGTGCATGCTGGCGGCTTTTTATCTTGAGTCTTTATTACCAAATATGTATCCTGTCTTTTTCCCCTACAAACATTTTATCGCCTTCTTTTACATTAAAGGCCTTGTAAAAAGGGGTAAAATTCATCAATGGTCCCCATACCCTGTACTTGGCTGTTGAATGAGGATCGGTGTTGATCTGCTTACGCACTGATTCGTCTTTACGCTTGCTTCGCCAGCCTTGTGCAAAGGATAAAAAGAAGCGCTGGTCTGGCGTAAAGCCTTGTATTTTTACCGTGTCTTTTCCTTCCGCCGTCATTTTAAACGCATCGTATGCAATGGCGATGCCGCCAATATCCGCGGTGTTTTCGCCCTGTGTTAAATTGCCGTTGATGTGTAGCGAATCCAGCACGGTAAAGCCATTGTATAAGTTGATGACTTGTTCTCCTTTGGCTTTGAATTTTTCCAGGTCTTCCTTGCTCCACCAGTTTTTCAGATTGCCATCTTTGTCGTATTGCGCACCCTGGTCGTCAAAGCCATGCGTCATTTCGTGGCCAATCACCATACCGATTCCGCCATAATTCATGGCGTCATCTGAGTTGGCATCAAAAAAAGGAAACTGTAAAATGCCCGCCGGAAAAACAATTTCATTAAAGGTTGGGTTATAATAAGCGTTGATGGTTGGCGGCGTCATATCCCACTCGGTTCTGTCAACAGGTTTATCTACTTTGCTGATTTGATGAGCATATTCATTTTTACTGCAGGAGACCAGGCTGCCGATAAAATCATTCCGGTCGATAGCCACTTTACTGTAATCACGCCACTTGTCCGGGAAGCCAATTTTCTTGATAAAAGTATGCAGTTTAGCAATAGCTGTTTGTTTGGTACTATCGCTCATCCAATCGAGTTGAGTGATGCGTTTTTCAAAGGCAGCCTGCAGGTTGTTCACCAGTTCAAGTACTTTCTTTTTGGCTTCAGCATTAAAATATTTATCTACATACAGCTGGCCCAATGCCTCGCCAAGATTTTCATCTACCATTACATAATTTCTTTCCCATCGTTGTTTTAGCTGCTTTTGGCCGTTCAGCGTTTTGCCATTGTATTCAAACGACGCATTTACGAAATCGCTGCTCAGGTATTTAGCGGCAAGGTCTGTAAGATGAAAATGCAGGTAAGTTTTCCAGTCTGCCAGCGAAACCGATTTCAGCAATTCGTTTAGCTTGCTGTAATAAGCTGGTTGGCTTACATTAACTGAGTCAGTTTTAATTTGCAGGTCAGTCAGCAATTGTTTCCAGCCAAGTGCCGGCATTTTTGCCTCCAGGTCTG
>JANYFI010000617.1 GCA_025362765.1 Ferruginibacter sp.
GCCTGACAGAAAAAAGATATCAACATTGGATAACTTTGAGTGGGATATGCTCACCAATAAAAAAGCTGCTCAAAATTTCTTTTGAAGCAGCGGTAACATGTTGTTTTTATAATTGAACGATAGATTACGACTACCGGGCAAAACGTACCCTGAAAAAAGAATACCGATTTACTTTTCGCTGTTGCTTTCAACTACAACGCTCACAATGCGGGTGTTATTAACCGGTTGTTTTGTGATCGCTGCCACTGAATCAGTTTGTATATGATTTGCCGACTTTTGTGGGTTAGTGTACCGTTGATTTCCCGCTATTGCGGGGATATAAAGAATGGCGGCGTAAATAAAATAATGCTTCTTCATAAAGCGTGTAATTATTAAACATTGTCAATTATGCTGGTTAAAACAGTTTTCAACTATTGCCTTTTGTCTTCTTTTTATTAAAAGCAATTTAAAAATCGAATTTAAACCTGGTTCTTATTCCCCATTGCGAAACTTCCGGATTATCGAGGTAGGTCAGTCGTTTTACCAGGTCGACCCTTACCAGTTTAAATATATTCGCAACACCCACACTTACTTCTACATAAGGCCTGCTATTTAATGCAAAAGTGGTTGGGCTGCCGGTTACACCGTTCTTGGGAAAGTTTAATACCGATTGTTGTGTGGCAGGATTATTTTCGTCCCTCACCCCGCCGTACAATATTTTTGCACTGGCCACTTCCCTCAATTTCAGTTTTTTCAGCAACGGAATTTTATTAAAAATAAACCCGTTGAAATAGTAATCCATGTTAGCCGATGCATAATGGTCACTTATAAATTCCAACGCATTCATCAGGTTAAAAGAATTAAGCTGGTAGGCATAAGTTTGGTTGGCCCGGTGAATGGTTAGCAAGGGGTAAGGCAATTTGCCAAAAATATAACCACCTTCTGTTGCGATATCTGCATAGCCAAACTGGCCGAAGTACACTCTTTTAAAAATGCTCAGGTTAAGGTTGTGGTAATTGTATTGGCCATCAACTAACCCTTTAATGCCGGCGATGTAGCGTAATTTAAAAATGGGATATTTATTAAAGATCGGGATGCGGTACACTTTACCCTGGTAAAACTGCTCATGTGGCGCCCAGCGCAATTCGGCGGATAATTCTGTGGACGTAATATCGGGCACAGCCACCGTTTCGTTGTTCACCACTTTATCAAAACTGATAGCACCGGCGGGAGATTGTTTCCAATATTTAAAACCGAACGTGTAAGAAATGTTTTTACCAAACTCCCGTACATATTCTGTTTTAAAAATACGGTTGTATAAAAACTTATCGTTATCGCCTCTTTTAAAAGACAATAAAAAATTATCTTCCTGTACAAACTGCAGTTCCTGTCCAGGAATTTTTGTATCGTACTGGTAACTGGTTTTTATATAATTCATCGGGAAGGTGTAGATGGATTTTTTATTGAGCGAATAAGCGGTTGATAAAAATATTTTGTCTTCTGATCTTTAAATCCATACGCCACATAATTTTCAAGGTAAACACGTTTGCTAAATTGCGGCGTTGTTCTTCCGCCAAGTCTTAGGCGAAATCCTTCTACCGGGTTGAAGCTATAAAAAGCATTTACCGGCCCCGTTTCAAATGGACCAAAATTTTTATAGCCGGCCAGTACCAACGTGGCGATGTCCATAAAACGCCGGTAAGATTTCATTTGTTGCAGGCTATCTATATTGCTGTACACTTTTGCTTCAACAGCGGTGAGCGGCTGGTGGCGGCTGGCTATCCAAAAACTATCACCCAGGGCAGGCGGTTCATCGCCAGGATCCAATTCTCTTTTTTTATAAATGCTGTCGGCTGCAGGCTCGTTTACAATAAAGTTTTTAAACGATACCGTGCGCTCGCCCATAATACCTGCATCAGAAGTTTTGCTAAAAGCAAATTCCGCCAGCATATTACTCATTGATAAATGATACCTGCCATCTGTTCCCCTTTCAAAATCCTGCCGTATGTGCAACTGCCTTGTCCAATTAAGATTGGCGTTTTTGCTCACGCTCATGTTTAATTTTTGCACGGCATAATGGCCATCCAGCGTTACATACAAGGTGCCTCTAAATAACAAATCGCTGCTGTTGCGGGGCATAAAATTCAGGCGTATTAATTGTACGCCATCCTGCTGCACCGTATCGCGGATATAGAACCTGTAAAACGTGGGCGCCGACGACGCTACCGGACTTAAAAACTGGTTGGTAAGAATGGTAATGTTATTATCATACACATTGATGTCGGCATACAACCTGTTTACGTAAGTGCTGATACCATTGTTGTCCACGTAATCGCCAAAATTTACTTTCTTTTGGGCGTTGATAAACGTCTTTTGTTTTTCGGGATTTTTCCGGTAATATTTATCGCTCAGTGTTTCTTCCAGGTACACCGGTACCAATGCTTTTCCAACTACTTTTTCTGTATCCTGATTATCCAGAATAAATACATAATTTTTCAGCAATTTATTCTGCATCAGTTTCTCTGGCTTGTTGGTGAGCGACAGTTCCATTTTTTCGTATTGCTGGTACTGTACATAATCATAGGCGGTAATGCGGTTGCTGTCTTTGTGCTCAATCACTTTCCTTATCAGTTCCACGGCAGGATTATCCCTGTTACTGTATTTACCCCTTTTCGTTTTGATCACCACGGCATTCATTATGGGTTGTTCCATTTCAATATCCAGCACAGTTTCTTTACCTGGCTCTACCTGCTTCACTAATTTTTTATAGCCGCCGTAAGAGAACTCCACCTGTGTTAATTTTCCGTTGATGGTTGACAAGGTGTAACTGCCATCTTCTGCACTGGAGATACCTTTACCGCCTTTGAAATACACGCTCACAAAGGGCATGGGCAGATGGGTAGCACTATTGGTGATAGTACCTTTTATAACAGTTTGTGCACCGGCTATATTTGCTACTGACGCTATCATTATAGCCGCCAGTATAAAAATAATTTTTGTA
>JANYFI010000647.1 GCA_025362765.1 Ferruginibacter sp.
CTGCAATATCTTTTTTACATCCCGGTTGATATTGGCTTTGTTAAAGGCAATATGCAAGGTATAATGCGCTTAATCCCAAACCAGCCAGCCACCATTTTTTTCTTGCAGGATTGTTTTTTTTTGATACTAACAAGACAGCAAGCGCAAGACAGGGCCAAATAGAGAAAAAAGGATCAGCTACATAAATGGCATTAAAACTTATCCGTTGGTGATTAAAAGGTTCAAACCAGCCAACACCATAATTATTAAATGCATCTATAAAAACATGGCTTAAAACCGCTATTAAAAAAAATAGCAGCCACCTGTTAAAACCAATCTTGTTTGGTTTGTGCCACCGCTTCGCAACTACCGCAAACAAAGATGCAATCAAAATACAAAATAGCAGGGAGTGTGTTATTCCGCGGTGCGCCAGTAAAGCACTGGTGGTATTCATCCAAAAAGCAGCAATAAAATCGATATCGGGAAAACTCTGCGCCAAGGCACCCCACAACATAGCTTTTTTGCCCAGTGTTTTACCGGCAAAAGCTTCGCCCATACAGGCACCCAGAGCAATATGAGTAAGAGAATCCATTTTTTTGAGGGTAAAAAAGACGGCTAATTGCGTCGCCTTTTTTTACACTCAAATTTACCAGAGTTTTTATACAACAAGGTATTTTTATTGGTGTCGAAATTACCTGTATTAGTCAGCTTAATATACTGTAATACCTATTGTAGTCCTATATAGACAGCAGCCATAAAAAACTATTTGTTGTGTGCAATAAATAACGGCAGTTTTACTTCCTTTATCAAAGATTTTAATTGCGATAATTAGGTGATTGTTTTATTGTTGTAAAAATATAAAACAGCTTCTTTGGAGCATATGGCACAAGTCACATCAAAAGGTGATGTTTGCTTATATACTCCAATTAAAAGAGCGGGTCCTTTTATGTAGCGTGTTGTTTAAAGCGAAAAAGTAATATGCGCCATGGCTTTAAATTTTAATTTTGTTTGTTCTTCCGCAAAATTTTGTTCCATAGGAATTTGAGCATTGAGGCCAAGGGAAATTTTATTAAAACCAAGCTCCACGCCTGCTATGGCAGTGGTAAGATGGCTGCCGGTATATTGTACTTTTTTTGAGTTGAGGCTGTTGCCCGAAACAGATTCGTATCCAACGCCCAGGTTTGGCGAAATACTATTTTTTTTGACGGCGATTCTATAATAAGCAATACAGGTGGAGCTAAATTTATCACCGTATTTATACTGATCGTTGTTGAGCGTATTTATTTTGTATGTAGCAGATGCGTTGACGCCGAAATTGCCGGTATTGATAGAATATGAAACGTTGAGTAAAAAATCTGTACTGCCAGTACCCAGTTGTGCATTGATATCCGCTACAGTTGTAGCACTGTCTTTTGGATCGATATTAAAAGAACCAGTTGCAAGTTTTACCCCACCGCCAATCCACAATTGCTGTTGCACAGCTTTACTGTTACCGGTAGTTGTTATATCATCCCAAAGCAGGTATTGCCCCATTAAAGTAATATCGCCAAGGCCATTTTTATAAGTAGTGCCATCATCATCAATTTGTTTATTGGAATAATAAGGTATAAAGGCCAGTACCTTAAACTTTTTGCCCACATTAAAACCGCCCCATATTTCGGTGGAATTATAGTGGTTGGTGCTAAACTGTGTTTCATCATTTGCCAGTTGGGTATGGTAACCGGCGTAGTTATAACGAAGGCCAATGAATTTACTTTTAAAATTCGGAAACAGTCCGAAATATACATTGCCGCCGCCGCATCCACAAATAGGGCAGGCACTGGCACTTGCCGTTACGCTAATGGCAATTAGTAAAATAAGAATTGACTTTTTCATAATTGTAATTTTTTTGATAATATTTTTATTTGAATAAAAGCTTGTTGATATATGTGGAGTTGCTTTTGCCGCCACCGGCAATCAGCCGCTATCACTGTGCGGACGACCTGCAACGAATGTTATTTCTGTAAAAAAAAGTATCTTATCCGCCGCACAAATAAGCCGCCTTGGCGGCAGTATGCCGCAAAAAGCAAGACGCAATAGTTATTGCTGCATATTGTAAATAAGCGGTAAGCAAAATAGCCTAGGTGGTTTTAGGCGGATGGAAAAAATCACAGGAGCGATCCGTAGCGTCGCTGCTATAGTGAGCCGCATTTTTTACGGCAACCATAAGAGTTGATGCGGGGTGTAATAAAGCAGGGTACGAAGATTTGAAAAAGAGTGCGTCCATTTTAAGGTTGCCAAATCTTTGTGTATTTTCCTGTTCCTTTTTTTCTTCCGCTTGTATTTTTTTCATTAACTGGCACTTGCCATTGCAATGCATTTTAGGCAGGGCCTTGTTAATGCAATGTTGTGCAAATGCGGCGGGATTGGCAAAGTAGTCAAGCAACACAAATCCACTGCTGAATGTTTGCGCAACAAAGGCCGTCAGTAATAATATGGTAGTAATTTGCCGGAACACTGGTGCGAAGATATAGAGATCCTCCTTTTAAATTATGATGCAAGTCATAAAAAAGTTAAAGTGGTTAACTGTGAATGGGCAATAATGAATCAGTAGGACAAATAGCTTACTATTTACAAAATGTTTTGCCATTTTATAAATCATGTGGCAGCATGCAGGGTGCCGGTTTATTTCTTTTAAGATGCTGCCAAAAGAAACTTTTCTAATGTAAAATATTTCATCTGATTGATTGCTGATAGAGATTATATTGCAGGGAACGGCAAGACAAAACCTGCTATTTTTTTGTAAAAAATAGCTATAAAAAATATGGAGGCACAACAAACACCTGCTGTAACAAATAAAAAAAAGCAACTGTTTTATACAATTGCCTTTTAGCGAATGATGGGAATTACCCGCTGTTGTTGAAAACCATCGTATTAGAGTCGTGCAAAAAATGCATCTTCAAAAATATAATTTTCTATATCAATCTTATCGTAATGGTAGCTGTTTAAGTTGTTAATTGAATATTTCACGACGCCTTTTAACGGGCCAGTAGTTACCAGCTGGCGAAAAAATGTTGGCGGCAGTTCAATAATTTTTGCAGCTTCTTTTTCAGTTACCCAGTTTTTTTTATTAGTTTTTGTCATGGATGGATTTATTAGGAATATTAAAGTTAATAGTATGTTCTTTTGTTTCGGGGCCATTGTTAAGTGTTACTGCCAGGTAAAAAGTATAGTATAAAGTTAATGTTGAAAGCATGGGAAATCAGTATAACAATAAATGAATTGATTGTAGTTAAAGTTCGACTATTTCGAAAAATTTTATAAGATGAACGTCGCGGCATTGCTTTACAAAATGAAGCAGTTTGTCAGTTATCTGTTATAAAAGGAAATTTTGCCTGCAGATAAGGAGCGCTTTTCATCTTTTCCCGCAGGTTAACAAACGATTCATACGGTCCATTACTGGCAAATAAATTCAATAACCATGCGGGTACATTATTGCCGGGGTCAACTTCAATTTTGTATTCTACTTTAAATTGCACACTACTGATGGGAGTAATCGTCCACAACACATTGGAATATTTTATTCTTACCAGGTTATTTTTATCAGGTACAAAATCATCTACATTTTTAGCTTCAATCGTCATTACTTTACTTTCCGTATTTTGCGTTATGTTCATTCTTACCACCAGGTCGCGGTTTTCAAAAGGCCAGGGACACGAAATTTCGCTGTAATACAACACATCTCCTTCACCCATTTCTTTCAGTAACTGCGATTTGGTGGTTTTATATACCCACAGGTACTGGTTGTTTACATCCAGCAATACTGCAGCGAGCTGCGATATTTTGCCATCCAGCACACACTCTACTTTTAACTGGTCAAATTTAAACTTGTCAGATTTTTTTGAAAAAACTTTAATGCCGTTTTTATCTTTTTTCAACGTCCAGCCATCCTGGCTTTTTACAGAAAGCTGAAATAATAAACAGCAGGAAAATAAAATGAAAATGAATTTCATGCCGAATTGGATTGATCAATATGTATAAAACTTAGCTTGTACAAATGTAAACTTCTAAATCCACAGGTGTTACATTATCAGGGTTATTGAAGTCATTTTTTTAGTTAAAATAGTGTTATGCTGCCTGGCGGCTGGCTTGTTTTTTCTACATGCCGCAATCGGTTAGTCAATGGTTAAAAGTTTTTTTTAAGGCGGATATTTACTTAACGGAAAGCTTGCCGCAATAGAGTATCGTCCCGATAAAAATAAACAACTTTGAAGTTGTTTGCAATTCAATAACATGGTTTTAGCTACCTTCACCGCACTTTTTTAATGGCTTCAATATTTTTTTATGATGCATTTAAACCTGATGGAAATCAGTAAAAAAATAATCAGGGGCGATTTTAGCAGTTTGCTTCATTTTGGCAGCAGCAACAAAAAGGTGCATCCAGCTGAAGTGGCTAAAATGCTGGGGTCTGTACCTGATGAAAATGCCATTCAGGCTTTCAGGTCTTTGCCCACTACTACGCAGACAATGGTTTTTCCATACCTCGACCATTTATTGCAAAAAAAAATTGCACACAAACTTACCCATGCGAGGGCCTCGTTTATTTTAAACCAGTTAACATCAGATGACCGGATTGCCTTTTATTCCTCGCTGAAAGGAGTGGAACGTTCCACTTTTCTGGGGATGCTGAATGAGAAGAACAGGGATGCGGTACATGATATTCTGGGGTATCCTGAAAACAGTGTGGCCAGGTTAATAAATACCGATTTTGCTACCATCGTTCCGGAAATAACCATTGCCGAGGCGGGAGAGCATTTGCGGAAAAATCAAAAAGATACTGAAGCCGCCAACGTTATTTATGTAGTGGATAAAGAGGGCAGACTGGTGGATGATATACCCGTGAGGCGTTTTGTATTAAATGATCCTGCAAAGAAAGTAGCAGAGATACTTGATGGCATTTGCACAAGCCTTAAGATGACAGACACGAAGGAAGACGCAGTGGCCAAGTTTAAAGAATATGACCGTACGGTTTTGCCTGTTACCAATGCAGATAATTTATTGCTGGGCGTGTTAACGGTGGATGATGTACTTGATGTGGCTGAACAAAGAGACACCAAAGAAATTCAAAATTTTGGTGGCGTGGAAGGCCTTGATTATCCATATGTAAAAACGGCTTTTTTTTCATTGATAAAAAAGCGGGCCACCTGGCTGATTGTGTTATTTGTAGGTGAAATGCTCACCGCCACCGCTATGGGATATTTTGACGCGGAGATTTCAAAAGCAGTGGTGTTGGCGTTGTTTGTACCGTTGATTATTTCAAGTGGTGGAAATTGCGGTTCGCAGGCGGCAACGCTGATCATTCGTGCAATGGCCTTAAAGGAACTTACTGTAAAAGACTGGTGGTTTGTAATGCGGCGGGAAATTTTATCAGGACTTACCCTG
Organism: Ferruginibacter sp.; assembly: GCA_025362765.1. Lineage (GTDB taxonomy): Bacteria > Bacteroidota > Bacteroidia > Chitinophagales > Chitinophagaceae > Ferruginibacter. The sequence continues at coordinate 5,401 of JANYFI010000647.1, forward strand.
GGCTTTATTTTAGGCACCATTGGTTTTATACGCATTACGGTTTGGCAAAACCTTCACTTTTACAATTACGGCGCTCATTGGTTTTTGCTGGCATTGACCATTTTCTTTTCTTTAATTGGCATTGTAATGTGGGGTACACTGAGTGGGTCTATGATACCAATCGTGCTTAAAAGATTTAAGCTGGATCCCGCTACTTCATCAGCACCGCTGGTAGCAACGCTGGTAGACGTTACCGGGCTGGTGATTTATTTCAGCATTGCGGCGGCCATTTTAAAAGGTACCATTTTGTAATATTGTATATCTGTCTATCAATAAAATAAAAAGCCGCCGTTATTTAAACTCGCTGCTGTCGGTAGCCTTTTATTAAAAAAACTCTTATCCGTGTAATCAGTAAAAATCAGTGTAATAGAAAAGTAAAAATGGCACACAATCATTCAGATCATTCGCATGCCGGGCACAGCCACAGCCATGTACCGGAAATAACCAGTATCAACAAAGCCTTTATTGTAGGTATTGTGTTGAACCTGGCCTACGTTATCATCCAGGTAAGTATTGGGTTATATATCAATTCGCTGGCCCTGCTTTCAGATGCCGGTCATAATTTTTTAGATGTGGCAGGCCTGGCCCTGGCAATGGTGGCATTTAAATTGTCCAAATCAAAATCAACCGATAAATATACTTACGGATTTAAAAAATCATCCATTTTAATTTCTCTGCTCAATGCGGTGATTCTGCTGGTGTCTATCGGGGCCATTGGGTATGAAGCAATTTTTCGTTTCGGCAATCCACAATCGTTGCCGGGAAAAATCATTGCCCTCATAGCAGCCATTGGTATTGCCATCAATGGTATATCTGCATTTATGTTTTTCAGGGATAGAGAAAAAGACATTAATGTAAAAGCCGCTTTTCTGCATTTGGCAGCGGACGCACTGGTATCGCTGGGTTTGGTAGTGGGTGGGATTGTTATTTTTTTTACACATTGGTATTGGATAGATCCTTTGCTGAGTATAATCGTTTGCCTCGTAATTATTGCCAGTACCTGGAGCCTGTTAAAAGACAGTCTGAGGCTTTCATTAGATGGAGTGCCTAACAATGTGGAAGTGCAAACTATAAAGGAAAAAATATTGAAGAACGCAGGCGTAAAAGATTTCCATCACCTGCATGTATGGGCCATCAGCACAACACAAAATGCCCTCACTGGCCATATAGTAGTAGCAAATGAATTAACCAATGAGCAGGTGAGTAAATTAAAACACACCATTAAGCACCAATTAGCGCACCTGAATATACAACACGCTACGCTGGAAACCGAAACGGAAATTTGTGCGGAAGATGTTTGTGGTGACGAACATCGTTATTAATAAATAGCATCAATTTTTTTGAAACAAGAATCGGGCAGAATGAAAATTTACCTGATTAATGTCTGTGAATTATCTTCCATCACATTCAAAAATTTAAGAAATTACGCTACTTCATTGTTCAACTGATCACACCAGTGTCTAGCGTTTAAATTTATTAGCACAGCCTTCTATGCAAATTGGATTTATGGGGCTCATCGTCAACTCCCGTTTGATAGTATCAATTTCATAGCTCATTAACTGTAAACCGGACGCATTTGTAGCCGGCTGAAATTTTACTGTTGCGCTGTCAATGATTTCAAACCTGTTGGCTTCCTTTAAAAAGGATTCAGCAGAAATAAATGTACCGTCTGACTTAAATTCAATTGTTTGATTGGCAGGCTGAACAGCATGCCATTCCCCAACACCGCCTAGGCTATACCAATATTCAGTACATGTCCATTGCCCAATAAGACTATTGCCGATTGGATTGCTGGTTAGCGAAGATTTTTTACAGCTAAACAGCATAAAAGACAAAATAAATAATTGTATTATTTTCTTTTTCATCGATACTTTTTTCTTTTGACAATTAGTGGTAAAAAATGGTTGCACTCAGTAAATAAATAGTTGATAAAAATGGAGTGTGGGGTTTTTCAAACGCAGCCAGCCGGGGGGAATTTGTATTAGGGTGCCGGTTGTCGGGACAATGTTTTGTTGCCAGTTTTTAAACAGGATTCTTTAAAAAGTATAGAGGTAAAACATTGGCGGAAGTAACAAAAATCAGGGGAATATCTCCCGAAGAAACTGGTATGGGTTTAATTGTGCAAGACAGCGCAAGAATAGGGGTTTATTTTTGATGAATGAAGACAATGTAAAAAAGCAATCTATAAACTGGCGAAATCGCCAGCAATAAACTTAAAGTTGCAAAAGCGGGGAGAATTAAAAGTGGGCAATTATGCGGATGTACTGGTTTTTGATGCTGCTAAAATAACGGATCACGCCACCTACGATCTACCACAGGAGTATGCAACAGGTAGGATGGATGTTTTTGTAAATGGTAAACAGGTGCTGAAGAATGGTGAATATACAGGTGCGTTTCCGGGAAGGTTTATTATAAAGGGCCGGGGTTTGGAAAGGAGTTATGAACTATTAATAGTGCATTGCGAAGGTTACCCCTTCACTATTGATCATTCTCTCCAATATCAATGGCCGTCATAGTTAAAAATCAGTCTGGAAAGATCGGGTTCAATTTTCTTTTGCCTGTTTAATTCATGTTCGTACAACACTTCACCGAGATGTTTCATAAATGGGAAGCCTATAGTGTCATAATCGTACTTATCGTCGTTTAAAATATTATTGCTGTTACAATTAATAATGGCTGATAAAAAGAATTCAATTTTTTTATCAAAGTCAACAATATAAGCCACGTCAATTAACTCACCATAGGCATCGCCCACTTTGTTGAACACCCTTATATTTTTAGGCAGCGGGCCTTTTTCTGAACCGAATAATAGAAACTTGCAATAAGCCGGCCAGTAACTGGCTGTGTCCGCGGCATAAGGTGGATATTGACTTTCTGTGGGTAATTCGCTCATATATTTCAACATAAAATTCCTATCGTCTTCAGTAATATTAAACCTTTGTGAAGCCGTTACTTTTTCCGGGAAAACAAGGCTTAACAATATGCTGTGCAGGTCTTGCAGGCTGATCCTGTTTTTTTCAGAAAAGTCCATCGGCGCATTGATCAGTGAATCACCTCCGTAATAGGATGCACCCAATGAATCTTTCCGCTGTTCATAAACAGCCGAATCATACTGTCCGGCTTGCCTGTAAGTAATTTTGTTATCAGCGCCTAAAAAGGTGATTGGATTGGTAGACCGGTTTTGTTGTTGGGTTAGCGGGATGTTTAGCCTGTGCAAAATCTGCACGTCATCATATCCTTTTTGATGCAACTGTTCATTGATATACTTTCTGCCCAAAAATTCATACAGCCGGTTGAAAGCGTCATTATCACTCACCAGCAATATCTTTTTTATATACTGTGCGATATCCGGCTTGCCATCTGGAGTAGTAGGATCATTGTAAACAGCAGTTTGTCCATTTTCTTTTTGCACCTCAGTAATCATCGTGCTATTTCTGTCAATACCCTGCGCCTTTAATTCATTTAATCGTTGCAAAGCCAGCAGGCAAATGGGTAGTTTAACGGTGGATGCGGGGTAAAAATACCTCTCCGCGTTTTCATTAAAATAATAATTTTTCAACCCCGGAATGCCATTGGCGCCTTTGTCAATTTGGGTGTAAATAATTTGTATATTTCTGTACCTGGGATTTTTTAGCAGGGTGTCGAAATATTGCGGGTATTGCGCCAGTAGCTGCACGAGTAGGCTACCCGTTTTACTGCTATCTGTAACAGTTGCAACCTCAGCTAATTTTAATGAATCATGTGGTGCCGAATCTGCCTTTATTATTACCTGTGCGGTTACCCAATTGCAACACAATAAAAGGGTGAAAAAAGAACTCAGCTTTAGCCTGTGGAATTTTATATGCATACCTGTAATTTCCATGCAAATTGATGAAAAATCTAAAATAAACCACTAACTGACATCAAACAGTTTTTCCCTTATCTTTGCCAACTTCTAAAAAATTAATAAAAGTAGCTACTAAAAGTAACCAATTATGAAATTGAAAGGCTTAGTCTGGTTTTTTGCGATTGCCCTGATCTTGATTTCCATCTGGGAATTATCTTATACGGTGGTAGTGCGTAATTACGAAGCAACTATAAAAACCCAGGCAGAAAGAATTGTAAAATCGCAATACCCGGAACTGACAGGCGAAGACAAAAATGCCATGGTAAAAACCCGGATGCGCCACATTCTTGACAGTACCAAAGAAAAAAGCATCTATCCAATCGTTGGAACAAGTTATCAGAAATGTAAAGAAAATGAATTAAACCTTGGATTGGATTTGCAAGGCGGTATGAGTGTTACAATGGAAGTTAGTCTGGAGGGATTATTGAAATCAATGAGCAATAACCCGAAAGATCCGGCATTGGTAAAAGCCATTCAAACAGCAACCGCTCAAAAAATCGCCAGTAATTCCGATTACATCACCTTATTTGCGTCGGCTTTTGCACAACAGAATCCCGGTATTCCACTGGCATCCAAATTTGCCGGCGCCGGTAAAACTATAAAAATTACAGACAGCGACGATAAAGTAGCATCAAATATCAGAACACTGGGAAAAAGTGCTATCAACGAAACCTATAAAATTTTGTTGAAACGTATTGATAAATTCGGCGTTGCGCAGCCAAATATTAACCTGGACGAAAATAAAGGAATTATACAGGTGGAGCTGGCCGGTGTTACCGACAAAGAAAGGGTAAGGAAAT
>JANYFI010000659.1 GCA_025362765.1 Ferruginibacter sp.
GATTAAAATTGGCTGCATATAGCTTTGCCATTTCAACTAAATTGTGGGCTAAGCCGCTGTTAAACTTAATTGATAGAATTGATTGCAAGGATTTTTTAAAAAATGACAAAGCCATCTTGTAATTTTTTTTATCCCTGTTTATCATGCCAAGTAAAGAATATACTGGATAGAGTTGTTTTTCATATCCTGTTTCGGCAAATATGGGTATTTGACTTTTTAAAAAACTTTCAGCAAAAGAAACATTTTTTGAAGAATACAATGCATTAGCCTTTTTCATCAAAAAAGATACAATGTATCCAATACTATCTTCTCCATGAAAATATCTCTTTGTTAACTCTTCTCCCAATTTTGCATATTGGGTACATAAATAATATTCGCCCTTATTAAACAAACTCTCCGTTTTATCAAGTAAGGCATCAATAGCAATCTCAAATTTATCGCTGCTTTTTAACGCATAAAAAATACAGCTGTCAATGGTGTTGATTTCATCGTTTAGCTGTTTTGTTTTTTTATAATAGAAGCGGAGATTTAAAAAATTGTCTACCAAACACGAAGCATTACCGGTTTGATTGAGCCAGCATTTATGCGCTATAACATTTGATTGTTTAGTGTAATTTATTGCCTGTTCATATTGGCCCTGCTTAAAATACACTACACCTGTTTTTTGCAATAGATACATAAAAGAAGAGTCATTTTCCAAATGGCACGCTTTCATTTTTTCACCTACCTGCAATAGCCCCTTTAACTGGGTTTCATTTTTTTTTATTGAAGAAGTATAAATTGAATTTATCCTGTTAGTAAAGAAATTTCGGTCATTACATTGGGAATGGGAGTTAAGCCATAGCAGACATAAAATGGTAATAAGGTTTAAGTATCTCCTTTTTTTATTCTTAAATAAAAGAGTATTCAGCCAGTGAATATTGGTTGAATACTCTTTTATTTTATTGATAGAGAAACTCATCAGAAATAATTTTACTAAACCTATTTTATCATACTCTCTTTTTCTATAAAGGTTTCATGATTATAATTTCCTTTCAATGGGCTAATGCTTATTATCGAAGTAGAAAAATAATCAGTAGTTGGAATAGTAACCGGATGAATGTCAATATGCGGACCAACTGGTCCTTTAGGCCTTTTTGTAGGTACAGCCGAGGTAGCTGCTATTCCAATTAGATCTATGGACATAACAGCAGAATTTTCATCAGGGATAATTCTTATTCTTGTATCCCTGATTAAAAATTGTTTCGGATGCGAATCGTCCAAAATATATTTTTCGATGGCCAGGAATGCCTGCATTTTAATTGAATCGGGTGTATGCTCCCTGAATGCTATTTTCCATTTGATGTAATTTTTTATTTTTATTGCCGGTACGCCATTTATTTGCGGACTGCAGGCACTAAAAACTAAAATAGCGGCGACAAAAAAACCTAACACCGGTAAGGTCTTTGATAATTTTTGTAAGTTGTTCATTTTATTGTTTATTAAATAGTAAAAGATTAAAAATTATAATTTCTTCATCCATTCCTCCGCAGTTTCTTTTCCTTCTGCATTTTGTTCAATTATTTGTTGCAATAAAATTTTTGCTGCTGCTTTATCATCGTTTGTATTTCTTTTTAGCAAAGAAAGCGCATGATATAACTTACCCGGATTACTGTATAAACCGACCTGCCATTCAAGCAGGCTAAAATAATTAATGGCTTTGTCGTAATCACCAAGCCTGAGGCAAGCAATGCCGGCATATTTTTTTGCGTTGTCATTGGTACTGTCATTTTTTAAGATGCTTTCGAACTGTTGTAGTGCTGCCGGAAATTTATTTTGATTGAATAAACGCAGCCCTTTTTGCAGGCTATCCTCCCTGCTGCCCATGGTTACATTTAAGATGGCAAAATTTTGATGAATGTAATTATCCGCTAATTGTTGTGGCGTTTCGTGGGCGCTAAAAAACCAGGCTGCAAATACTATAGCAAAAAAAATGCTTGCTGCTGCCATGTACCGCCACCACTTTTTTACGGGCATCTGTACAATGGGCGTTTCTTTTTGTGCTTCATACATTTTGCGGAAGGTGCTTTTCTTTTCTGCCTGTAACTGTTCTTTTATCAAATCGATGGAGGCTACATAAAATGCTACTTCTTCTGCAAACGAGCTATCAGTAACAATCCGCTGCTCAAAACGAGCTTTTTCTTCGGGAGAATTGCTGCCGTTAAAAAAATTGTCGATATAGTCGCTGTTGTTCATTTTAGTATTGGGTGTGGTATAATTGTCGTAATTTATCAATGCACCTTAGCCTGCTTGTTTTTACCACATCGGTGCTTTTATATTCCATGGTAAAAGCAATTTCTTTATCGGAAAACCCTTCGGCAAACATGCTGAGCAGTTGCCTGCAGTTATCTGCCAGCTGACTCAGTTTTGTTTTCAGCACCTGCTGGTCAATCTTTTCAATCATTTGTTGTACAATTGTTTTTGCCGCATCGGATATCATTTCCATTCTCTGGCTTATTTCAGCTGTTTGATGTATGCTGTTTTTATTGGTCGTTTTTTTTCTAATAAGGTCAACACATTTATTGGTAAATATTTTGAAGAGGTAAGTTTTAAGGGAAGATCTGTTTTCAAATATACCTGTAATGATATTGTGTAATGCCTGCAGAATGGTGTCTGAGTAAGCATTAAAAGACTCATCTTCTGTCAATGAATATTTTTGTATGCCTTCTTTTATAAAGTAAGTATACCGGCTAAATAGTAAGTCCTCCGCCTTCCTTCTTTCACTTCCATTTTGCAGAAGGTTTTGTATTAGTATTTCCTCGCCTGGTATAATTGTGGTGTTTTCAAAATTCATTGTAATTAAAGTAAGTTAGTAAGATAATAAAAAATAATATAAGAATGAAACACTATTGAGTAAATGACAATTGATTTAAGTGTATGTACTAAAGTTGCAAATGGATTACTTGTTTACAACCAGCATACGCCCTCTAAAGCACAATTTATTTAATGGTGAAGTTTCTATACTGGT
>JANYFI010000688.1 GCA_025362765.1 Ferruginibacter sp.
ATTGAAACTATAACCGCCGGAGATAGTACGTTGATTGAAGAAGTACTTCCGGTAATTGGCAGCAACCAGGAATTATGGGCCTGCGGCGTTACCTATTTACGCAGCAAGATAGGAAGGCAGGAAGAAAGCAAAGACGCCGGCGGTGGCGATTTCTATGGCCGTGTGTACGAAGCTGAAAGACCAGAATGTTTTTTTAAAAGTACACCGCATCGTGTAGTGGGTAATAAAGGTTTTGTAAGAATAAGAAAAGACAGCACCTGGGACGTTCCCGAACCTGAATTGACTTTAGTTGTTACAGCATCAGGAAAAATTATAGGCTATACCATTGGCAATGATATGAGCAGCCGCAGTATTGAAGGAGAAAATCCTTTATACCTTCCCCAGGCTAAAACCTATGACGGGTGTGCAGCGCTCGGCCCCTGTATTTTACTTACAGAAAAACCAATTGGTCCCGATACAAAAATCACTTTGACAATTAACAGAAATAATGAAACGGCTTTTACAGATACTATTGCCCTCAGCCAAATGAAACGTACTCCTGAAGAATTAACTTCCTTTGTTTATCGTGAATGTTCTTTCCCTAATGGTTGCATGATTATGACCGGCACCGGCATTGTTCCTGGAAATGATTTTACTTTACAAAGTGGTGATCAAATTTCAATAGTAATTGATACAATTGGCGAACTGGTAAATATAGTAGCATAAGTATCACATAAAAACTTTACAGATGAAAAAAGCAGTTGCCTTCTTTCATACACTGGTATTCATTTTCTTTGCCTGTAAAATCGTATTCACCGAAAGAAAATTTTACAATCATATCCTAAAAGCGATAAACATTAAAATATTTCTGCAAAGATGCTTGTTTGATAAATATTGGCCAATGATGAGATTGTATAAGGAAGGGAAAAAGCGTTACCGGATTTTGTTGTGAACAATTCAACAGCATAATATTGAAAATCGCCGTAAAAGCAGTATTCATAATTAGCAGTGCGATTTTCTTTTACCAGGCAGAACAACCTTTGCGCTACCTTGGGATAGAAACCGGCGACCCAAACCAGCATTCAATGCTGCGCTGCATGTTCCGGATGCAATGAAATAATATTACCGCAGCATAAACAGCTATATGGAATTACTTGTCATCTTTTTTGCAATTTGCTTACAGATATTTTTAACGTATAAAAAAGTAAGTCCTTTTTTATCATTGCTTGTTGTGGCAATACTCTCCGGCCTTTTTTTAGGAATGGAACCCATGCAGATTATAACATCTGTAGAGAAAGGTGTTGGGAATACATTGGGCGGACTGGCCCTCATCATTTGCCTGGGAGCAATATTGGGAAAAGTGCTGGAAACCGGTGGTGCCGCAGAAAAGATATCAGTCACGCTCATCAATGGATTTGGACAAAAAAATATTCAGTGGGCGGTATTGCTCACCGGTTTTTTAATTGGGCTGCCCTTATACTACAATGCAGGCTTTGTAATATTAGTTCCCCTGGTTTTTTCTATTGCCAGTAAGGCGAAATTGCCTTTATTATATGTTGCCATTCCCATGGCCGCCTCACTATCAACAACACATTGTTTTTTACCCCCACACCCCAGCCCGGTTTTCCTGGTCAATTCTTTTCATGCCAACATGGGAAAGACATTGATGTATGGATTTATTATTACCATTCCTGTTGTAATCATTGCAGGTCCATTATTAGGGCGTTTACTAAAAGGTATAGAAGTTAATATAAAATCTTTTTTTTTATCAGCAGAGGAGCCTGCGAATAAAAAATTACCAGCGGCATTTCCAAGTTTTCTTATCGGGCTATTGCCCGTTATTTTAATAACACTTGCCGTAATTGCCGGCAGCTTCCTGCCTGATAATTTTTTAAAAAAATTATTGCTGTTTATTGGAGATCCTACGATAGCCCTTTTATTATCTGTTTTTCTTGCTGTCTGGTATTTCGGGTTAAAAGCAGGTAAAACAATGGATGAGACTATGAAATGGCTGAACGATGCCATTTCAGGCATTGCAATCATCTTGTTAATTATTACAGCTGGCGGTATTTTTAAACAGGTGCTACAGGATAGCGGCACAGATAAATACATTGCGTCATTCAGCGAAAAATGGCAAATGCCCCCGTTAATTTTTGGATGGGTGGTAACGGCAATACTAAGAGTGGCGATAGGTTCTGCAACGGTCGCAGGCATTACTGCTGCAGGTGTAGTTACCCCGCTGGTTGTGTCTGGGGTGGTATCTCCCGAGTTGATGGTGCTGGCAGTGGGTGCAGGAAGCGTTTTTGGATCGCATATTAATGATTCCGGCTTCTGGATGTTTAAAGAATTTTTCAATCTGTCACTCAAACAAACATTTATGTCGTGGACCGTAATGGAAACAACCATTTCTATTATGGGGTTGCTTGGAGTGTTACTTTTAAATGTTATTCTTTAATTAAATAGTTTATCCTGGCAAAATTAAAACCCGCAAAGGCGGAGCGTTTTTTATCCTGAGAATATACAACACAGCGCTGGTAACTATAAAATTCTTAGGCATTCAACTATTTTATCTCCTGAAAAAAATATTAAATACCGATTTGGCATTTAGTTGCCAAACGACTTGCTTTTTGAATTGAAAATAACATTCCCCATATTTGCTAACTTAACCGGTAAGTACATTCGCTACCAGTTGGCTCGTCGCAGCTATCCTGGCTCACCTGCAAATACCCGCATTAGTTATTTCATCAGTTTTAATGAGGGCAGACTTTCACTGCTAACCTTTGCACATATCTTCATTTGTCTCTTTGCAAAATATCCATTTCTTTTGTGTGAGCTGGAAGGTTTCAGGCTAAAAACTTTTACTGCCCTTATTCTGTAATCAGGTCTACCTCTGCATATCCGGTTTCATTATTGCCTTCTGTGTTCTTTAATGCACTTAGTTTGACATAACGGGCTTTTTGATTGGCAAACTTTTTAACCTGCCACAAGGGATTATTTTTTATGTTTGAAAATTCCCCCTCATCAACCAGTTTCCATTGTACATTGTCGTTAGAAACATAAAACCGGTAAGTAGAAATAATGCCTGGTCCCCATAAGCCCTGATCCGGGAAATACCTGAACCCAATTATGTTTTCATTTTTTCCTAAATCAATGACCAGTTCAATGGGCATGGTTTTGTCTTTGGGCTGGTGCCACGAAGTAGTAGTATTTCCATCCAACACCTGGTAAGCTTTTTCATCGTTTACATCCAATATTTTCCAACTTTTACGGGGAAGATCAAATTTTTCATGGCTTACAGGACTAGTTTTACGGGTGGCAGGATCATAGGCAATGGCTTTTATTTCAAGCTTCCCATCTATCGCTACATTACCTGTATATTTTTTTGATGCAGGCGAAGGTTCGCTGCCATCCAATGTGTAATAAACTTCCGACTCTGCATCCGCAGGCGTTATGATAATTTCGCCTGACTGATTCCTGATGATTGCAGGGATATCCAATATTTGTGGCGCATTGTAAATGCCGATATTCGAAATAACCGGGCTGCTTTTTGCATCTGTTATGTTGAAACGAACCTGCGTTGCCTTCACTGATTTAAAACGAAGAATACGTTTATACCCAATGGTTGTTGCCGTTGCAATTTCTTTCCATGCACCATTTACCATGGCTTCAACAGAAAAAGATTTTATCCGTTGCCCAAGACGAATATACTCTTGCACCAAAAAACGATTGAAGGTGGTTGGTTTGCCAAAATTGATTGTTAAAGAGGCTTTTGTTATCCCATCATCAGTAGCCCAATAAGTATCTTTTTTATCGTCAATTGCTTTAGCTGCATCAAATTTTTGTTGCTTTCCCCTTGTGTTGGATGCAGTTATTTTTGATTGACCAACCAGGTTTTTAGCAAAAACTTCTTTAACAGTCCTGGCCATTTCCAATGCATTTTTTTCATCCCTTTCATGAATTAATCCATTGGGCATTATTGGAAAATTCAGCAACATTGAACCGTTTCTGCCAATTGAATTGTAATACAGATCCATTAAAACAGGAAGGGTTTTCACTTTACTGTCTTCTCCGGGATGATAAAACCATTCCGGTCGGATGGATGTATTTACTTCCGCGGGTACCCAGGCATTCCCGTTCTCCACACCGTAATGCAACATATCATAGGGCACATCGCCAGTAGCATTTAACAAACTCCAGTTTGTTTCACCCACATAGCCCGCTTCTGTTCCTACCCAACGCAGGTCGCCCCTTTCTCCGCCATCATTCCAAATAATGCAGTTTGGCTGCAGCTTATGAATCAGCGCATAAGTATTCTTCCAATCGTAGTAAATGGTTCTGTCAATGGTACGGGTTTCGTTGGCACCACCATAGTAACCAGACCCTCCATTGGCTCCATCAAACCATACTTCGAAAATAGGGCCGTAGTTGGTGAGCAACTCAGTAAGTTGATTGCGGAAGTAAGTAATGTATTCCGGTTTGCCATATTCAGCACTGTTCCTATCCCAAGGTGATAAATAGATACCTAACTTCAACCCATATTCTTTACAGGCATCCGCCATCTCTTTTACCACATCACCTTTTCCATTTTTCCAGGGCGCGTTTTTCACTGAGTATTCTGTGTACTTAGAAGGCCACAGGCAAAAACCACAGTGATGTTTTGCTGTAATGATGATGCCTTTCATACCGGACTCTTTACAGATGCGGGCCCACTGACGGCAATCCAATTTTTCAGGATTAAACAGGTTAACATCTTCGTTGCCAAAACCCCACGATTGATCCGTATAAGTATTGAGGGAGAAATGAACAAAGGCATAGGATTCCATTTCCTGCCATCTTAGTTGCTTTGCAGATGGAACAGGGCCATAAGGTTTGGGTGCGCTGGTTTGTGCAAAAGAGGAATCAATCAAACAAAGGAAAAATGCAAATCCTCCAATAATATTTTTAAGCATAATAATAAGAATTTAATTTCAAGCCGGTGCAACCTGCAGCAGGCCATCATTCGTTTTTTAATTACAGGTAAAACCTATTTTAATTGGATGCGCAATTTAGTTTTATTTTATTTCAATAAATTCAGGTTCATAAGGCGGCAACATAAAACTTCCTTTATACGCTTTATCAAAAAGAATACTTTCCGCATTTCCATTGATGAAAATCTCCTTAGGCTCGCCGCTTACGTTCAATCTAACGATAATAACAATTTAAACCCCATTAAAGGAAAATCAACATTGATAGAAAGTATTCTGTTAATGAAAGGGCTTTCTCTTGGCCACTAACCCAACCTGAGGTTTTAATAGCTATATTTTAAAAAGGAGGCAATTCATTTTTATCTAATTAAAGTTAGCTACTGAATATAATGTGTTGATAGAAATTCATATTTTAATTACTAGATATCCAGTTACCTTTAAGAATTATAATATGGTTCTATTAACATTCTATCAACTATACAGCGGTTATTTTACAGTGATTTGTTGATAGAATACTTTGTCCAACGCTTTTCGCCTGACTTTGCAAGCCTGGCATTTTCTACCATTTTATCCAATTCCGCTTTTAGCTTTCTTTGGGCTATTTCCTTTCCTATACGGGTATGAATATCGCCAATCTGGCTTTCGGGATAAACCGATAAATCCTGATAAATGAGTTCCTGTAAACGGTGGGGTTCTATCTTCTTTAAATCTGTTTTGCCTTTGAAATTTAGCTTTCTCAGGTAATCGGGATTTACAAAATATTCTGTTCCTTTTGTTTTGCCTTTGGATTGTACCAACTCCAATTCTAACAACCTGCCTAACCAATTACGAAGACCTGTTTCATCTTTTTGGTTTAGA
>JANYFI010000692.1 GCA_025362765.1 Ferruginibacter sp.
TTGCTGCCGGTTACGTTGGTACGTTCGCCTATGTTTACAAAATTTGTTTCTGGCCGAACAACCAGTGGTTCTAATCCTGCCAGTCGTAAATAGGGCTTAATATATATTGGATCGCTCATAATTTTTTGTTTTTAATTTCATCAGCAACAACTGTTATTACTTAATTTTTTTGCAGCTACAGATAATCTTTGTCTCCATTATCTCTTTTTCGGATAAGGAAAACCAATCGGGTCTCTTTTAACCGGATCAGGAGTTTGTAATAATTTTTTTAAAACGGTAAAAATGTTTTGAAGGTCTTTGTCATGGGCCGTTAGCCTGTTTTCAATCTTTTCAATTTTTAAAAAAAGCTCCTTGTTGTCCAGTAGTACCTGCTTCATTTTGATAAACACCCGGATGATTTGAATATTAACCTGGATAGCCGTTTCTGATTTGAGTACTGATGAGAGCATTGCTACACCTTGTTCAGTAAAAACGTACGGGAGTTTTCTTATACCACCACGTCCCTGCATCTTTGATATCACATTTTGTGATATCAAAGATGCAAATTCTTCCGCCGTTAACTGGAACATAAAATCAACTGGAAATCTTTGATTATTTCTTTTTACAGCCTGGTTTAAAGCAGAAGTTGGTACACCATAAATTTCTGCCAAATCTTTATCCAGCATAACTTTTAGGCCGCGTATCAGATGTACCCGGTCAATAATTAATTGTTCTGTAACTTCCATGCAATGTTTTAATTTTCATATAATCAGCAACTTTCATATCAATTATCTTTTACAACGCTTCTTCTAAAACAGGTAATACCCTTGGTTTATACTTGGCTACTTCGTCTGCAATGTGTTTGATATGATCCGGGGTTGTGCCGCAACATCCGCCTACAATATTCAGCCAGCCATTCGCTGCCCATTCTTCGATAATATGAGCGGTTTCATGCGGTTGTTCATCATACTCACCAAATGCATTGGGCAATCCTGCATTGGGATAGGCTGATGTATAACAACTGGCGATGGAAGACAACTCTTCAATATGCGGCCGCATTTCCTGCGCACCCAATGCGCAGTTAAGCCCAATGCTGATTGGATTAGCATGCTGCAAAGAAATATAAAAAGCTTCCAGTGTTTGTCCGCTTAAAGTACGGCCACTGGCATCTGTAATGGTACCAGAAATCATTATGGGCAACTCAGGAATACCGTTTGTTCTGAAATAATTTTTGGCTGCATATACAGCGGCTTTTGCGTTGAGTGTGTCAAAGATTGTCTCAATAAGCAACAGGTCTACGCCGCCGTCTGCCAGTCCTTTTATCTGTTCCGTGTAGGCTGCGGCTACTTCATCAAAAGTGACTGCACGAAAGCCGGGATTATTTACATCTGGCGACAACGACAATGTTTTATTCAGTGGCCCGATAGCGCCCGCCACAAAACGTGGCTTGTCTGGATTTTTTGCATTGTACTCATCTGCGGCTGTTCTGGCGCATTTCGCGGAAGCAATATTTAATTCATACGCCAGCGATTGCATATCGTAATCGGCCTGGGCTATTACGGTACTGCTGAATGTATTGGTTTCAATAATATCTGCGCCAGCTTCCAGGTATTCTTTGTGAATGCCAATAATAATATCGGGTTGGGTAATGCTGAGTAAATCATTATTGCCCTGTACATCGGTATGCCAGTCTTTAAAACGTTCGCCGCGATAATCCGCTTCTTTTAATTTATGCATTTGTATCATGGTGCCCATGGCGCCATCAATAATCAGTATTCTTTCTTTAAGGCAGTCTTTGAATGTTTTTTTCATCGCTTTAATAAAAGTTAAGTTATTAACTATTAGTTTAGGTGAGTTATCCGCCACGGGGGACAGGCTACAACGATGTTGATCATTGCTGTTTTTGCTCACAAAAAATATATTAACTATTAAACGAGAATCAAATCCGGAGAAGATGTGGGAATTGCTTTCGTTTATTAGTTCATTTCCCTTTAGAAAGGGTATTGAATACAGGCTGAACAATAAACAAATCCACCCGTATCAGTTGCGAAATTATAACAACTTGATGGTTTTGCAAAATGGGTGTTTTAGAAATGGGTTTTCAACAGGCCACGTTCTGAAGCAGCTAAAGGAAATAGGGATACCCATTGCAGCAAAGGGACGGCCGCGATGAAGCCTGGATGCAAACGAGCCTGCTTTGAGGCTGCTGACATTATATCCAACGGAGCCATTTAACTGCCGGCATTAATATAATTTTCTACTGGTATCCGGTTGCTGATACTCTTGGCGAGGGTCATTTCATCAGCATATTCCAGTTCACCTCCAAAGGCAATGCCACGGGCGATGGTGGTAATTTTTATGGGGTACGCTTTTAATTTTTTCCCGATGTAGTAAATCGTAGTATCGCCCTGTATGTTGGCGTTAAGGGCAAAAATGATTTCTGTTATTTGTTCTGATTGTACCCGTTTTACCAGGCTGTCAATGGTTAACTGGTCGGGCCCAATGCCATCCAACGGTGAAATAATACCGCCCAATACATGGTAAATTCCATTGAATTGCTGGGTACTTTCTATTGCAATGACGTCGCGGATATTTTCAACCACGCACAGCAAATCCTGCTTGCGGGCGTAGTTACTGCAAATATTGCAGAGTGCCGCATCTGAAATATTATGGCAGCGGGAACAAAATTTTATTTCCGCTCTCATCAGCGAAATGGCTTCGCTAAAACGGGTAACATCTGTAACATCCTGCTTAATTAAATGGAGTACCAGCCGGAGCGCTGTTTTTTTTCCAATACCAGGTAAGCGGGCAAATTCATTTACTGCATTTTCCAAAAGAGAAGAAGAAAAGACCATAACGCAAATTTAAATGATAATGTGGGTAATTGATAACTGATAATTTTTTAATGGATAATACCAAAATTGACGGCTAATGCTTACCTGTTTTAAACTAATAATCTATCAGTGAATGTCGTAATGAATTACTTGAAGTTTTCGGAGCAGGCTATTATCAACTAGCTGTTAAAAAATTATCCATTAGATCAAAGTTCTATTTCCCGCTCGTTTTCAAAATTTGCTTTGATGGTTAATTTTTTATCAAGGGTAAGGGCATGTTCGGGTTGAATTTTCTTTTCGTAATTGCCCGGATCCCAAATGCCATTGTTATTGGCGTCATACAAAATACGCAATTCGTATTCTCCCGGTGCAAAGAACCTGTCGGTCCATTCACGACCGGTAACTTTTACTGATTTTACTACTTCCGAAGAATTTAAAAATTGAATAACAGGGTGTCGGGTAGAATCTAATTTAGAAAATCGCAGTGTTAAAATACCATAGTCAGCTTCTTTTTTTGTTTGAAATTTCAGCGTGTCAGACTTTGCCAATACGTTATTGGCCGTATCAGCAATAGCATCTTTGGGAAGAACTAAACGATAAGCAGTTTCCAACGGCCACTTATTTGTAATAGTTATTATTTTACGGGTACTGTCTAATAAAATAGCAGCATCGGCTATTTTGTTATAATTAGTATCGGTCAATAGTATTTTTGAACTGTCGAAAAGTTTTAATTTATTGTTGAAGGTGAGTACGAGGTTGGTTAGCACATCCTGCGGGCCATTGGTACCAAGGCTGGTAGTGAATTTTAATTTTTTAACAGCAGAAGGTTTTACAGCAACAGCAGTTTTTTTCTTAAGATCTTTTTCCTCTTCGTATGCGTACATTCTTACTGAATCATTTTTACCATTTATCCTGATATCTTCATCAACAAAAGCGAAACTTTCAATTTTAGAATTGTAGGTTTTGCCACCATCGCCATCTTTCAACGCATATAGTTTGTATACGCCTTCTGATAGATTGGTAAAAGTAAAAATGCCATTTCGGTCAATCCTCGCAATGTAATTGGGCTTCCTTGTTTCTACGGTAGAATCCACTGCATCCCGATACAATAGCGCCTGCAGCGTACTGTCGGGCTTTCCGGTTTCCGCCATAATAACCTTTCCGCTTAGTTTTAGCGAATCAATGGTATTGCCGGTTGAAAATACATAGGTAAAGTCTTTAAACGGATTATTTTCATTATTGTCAACAATGGCGTTACCAAAATTGATGGCATAGGTTGTATTGTCCAGCAGGGTATCTTTTAATTTAACACTAACTTCTTTTAATTTAAAACTAATGATAGGAAATGATTTGGGATAAGGCGATACAATTACATTTTTTTGCGGCTCCAGCACATTGATGTATTCATCAAAAACCAACGTAATTTTGTTGCCTGTAAAATGGGTGGACAGTAATTTAGGCATGGCGCTCACCAATACCGGAGGAATTGTATCTCTTGGTCCACCAGTGGGGGCGCCAATTTGTGCGCAACCTGCTCCCGTTACCGATATAAAATACAGTATAAAAACAGCGGCAACAGCATATAATACATTTATAATTTTCATTCAGTCGTCTTGAACTGCAAACTTAAAGCCTTTATGTTGTTTGCCGCATTGCTAAAATCATAAAATTGCTTTAAGAAATTTCTTCCTCTTCAGTAAGCTCATGCAGTGCCACGGCCAATTTGTTGTCTTTTACAAAATTGCACCAGTGACAATCAGGTTTGCCGCAACCTATATAAAATTCCCGGGCCTGTATTTTTGACCAAACAGTTTTAATTTGTTGTTTTACAGTTTCTATATCAGCAGGGTTGATGATAATTTTTTCCTTGCGGTATGCTTTCTTTTTATCGGGCTCTACAAAATCAAATTCGGTGCTAATAACCACCCATCCTTTCTGCCCATAATTATCTACCAATATTTTGTAAAAAACCGCCTGCCTCCAGTAATCACCTCCGTTCGGATCCTTGTCGTTTGGCGCTTTCATTTTGGGTAAGGCATTGTCAATATTGCCACTTTTATAATCCACCACATTAATTTCCTTTCCGTTAAATTCCAGTTTATCCAGCTTGCCTTTTAGTGGTACACCATTCACCACCACTCCGGTAATATTTCTTTCCACCGTCACTATTTTATTCCAGCTATCAATGTATTTTTCATAGTATTGCGGCAACACCATTGCACCTTGTTCCATCCTTCGGGCAAATTCTTCTTCGGTAAAATTTTCCCGGTGTTTACGCAGGTAGCGGCTAAAGTCTTCTACCATTTCTTCTTTTGGCGGGAAGCTTTTGTTGTCGCTGGCCAGCATTTTAGTAAACAGCTTTTCCAATGCGTGGTGGATGGCGCTTCCAAATTCAAGCGTTTCGCTTTTACCTGCGGGAATGCGGATTAAATTTTTGTAATAAAAGCCTAATGGACAATCAAGGTAAGCGCTCAGTGCGGTTACATTCATGGTAAACTTGTCGAGTAAAGCTGAAATAAAATCTTCTTCGCTTTTTTCAATTTCCGGCGCCATGGCCGTAAACTGCAGTTGCTGAAACGCCATCATATCTGCCTCAGACAAGGCGATACGTTGTATAGGTATGGAATGTTGCTCTAAAATTTCTGCGATAAACATAGATGGTTCCATTTCTTTTCCATCATTTTTATATTTTGACCAGGAAATATGCAGGTGCTTTTCCGCCCTGGTTAATGCCACATAAAATAACCGCCTTAATTCTTCTTCTTCTCCGGCTGCCGGCTGAGAGGAAAAGAGGGTGTCCGGCATTTTGTAGCCACCAGCGGGTTTGCGCTTTTTTTCCCAACTGGAAGCATTGGTGCCGGCAAAAAATACATATTCAAATTCAAGTCCCTTGCTGCCGTGGGCCGTTAACAGGTTTACCCCCTTATCGCTTCCGGAAACCTGTGTGAGTGGCAGTTTCAACTCCTCTTTTTCCATCAGGTCAATAATCTTTACCAGGTCGTCTAAATTTAAAAACGGATTGCGGGCAGTTTCCTCTTTTATAAAATCAAACAGTTTGGTAAGCAATTGCATCAGCATTACCTTATCATCACTTTGCATAATGTAGTTCAGTACGCCGGCAGTGTGTATGATCTTTTCAAACAATTGTTGCAGCGTAACATTCGATACATCGGAGATCAGTTTTTCGATAATACCACTGAAGTTTTTTAGTTTTTCGTTGATGCCTGTATCAAATAAATCTTTTGCCGGGGCATTGGCTTTATCATACAATAATTTGCGAATAGATGTAGGCTCATTATTATATCTTTTTTTATTTACCTCTACCGTAATTTTTGCAATTTCTATTGGGGGGATGTGGTAAAAATCGTAGTGCAGTATTTCAAACAACATTTTATCACCGCCATAAGGAATATCATGTTCGGCAGTTAAATACCGAAGTATTGATAGAATTTTTTTAGCAAAAGGATGTTCCAGGATATTCAGCGAACGCTTGCTGAAGAGGGGGATTTTTTTCAGGCGCAGGAAAGTTGCCAGCTCTTCACCATATTTATTTTCTTTATAAATAACGGCGATTTTTCCAGGCGCAATACCCTTCTGAAGCAAGTCTTCAATATCATTGGCGATGCCACCCATTTCATCCCGTACTGAATTGTATTCTGTTATTACCGGTTGATTCAGTAAGGCTTTCAGTGTTTCCCTGGAAGCAACCAACTCCTTGCTTAATCCCGGAATTTGTTTTACCAGCCGTTCTTCGTTTTTATTGATAAGTGTTTTGGATATATCCAGAATTGGCTGGGTGCTACGGTAATTGCTGGTAAGTACTACAGTTTTTAACGAGGCTACATATTGATCAGCAAAGCCAAGCATGTTTTCAACATTCGCTCCCTGAAAACGGTAAATGCTCTGGTCATCATCGCCTACCACAAATATATTTGGCGTATCCCAATAATTAATCAGCAACTGTACCAGCCTGTTTTGTGTACCGCTGGTATCCTGAAATTCATCTACCAAAATATAGCGAAAACGTTCCTGGTAATCTGAGAGAACATTGGGATTGTCTTCAAAAACTTTAATTACCCAATTGATCATGTCGTCAAAATCGTAGCGGTTTTTTTGCCGCATCAACCGCTGGTAATTATCAAACTCATTTACCGCCGCCCGTAACTTTTCAGCCTTTTCAATCTCTTCATCAATTTTATCCTGTTTAAGATCTCCCGCATTAAATTGTTTGTATTTTCTTTTGTACACAAACTCATCTCTCAGTGGAAGGTCTTTTACAAAATCGTTTATTTTTTCATTGATTAATTCAGGCGACCAACCTTCCCTTTTCATGTTGCTGAATAAATTGCGCAGGTTGTTTACTTCATAATATACATCGCCCCGGTATCGCTTTAGCGGATGATCTTTTTTAAAATTATCTATCAGTGTTTTGAACAATTGAATACTTTCCAGTTCGGAAATAGCATCCAGCGAATTCTTTTCAAACAGCGGCAAATTGTCCTGTATCACCTCATTGCAGAAAGCATGGAATGTGTAAATGTTCACCTTGTAGGCATCGGCGCCTATAAATTGCTGTAACCTGCGCCGCATAGCAATAGCGCCGGCGTCGGTGTAAGTAAGACATAAAATATTTTCAGGCAACGCATCGGTATCGAGCAATATTTTGCCAATGCGTGCCGCCAGTATTTGTGTTTTGCCTGTGCCCGGTCCTGCAATAACCATTACCGGCCCTTCGATGGTATCTACAGCAATGCGTTGTTGTTCGTTGAGTTTTTTGTATTCTTCGGTAAATTTATTTTGTAGCTGTTGTTGATATGTTTGCATGTTAATGAATCTTTTTCATTTTGCACTGTTAGTTATTAAATGAAATTGCTTAAAGGTAACAAGAGTACCGGTTGTGTTAAAATAATTGTGCGCATGTGTTTACTACGTCACGACGCAAGAGTTTACGCTTTGGCTACAAGGCATTGTGGCCGCTTAAGTGGTTTGCACCTTCCGCCAGGCTTAGTCTGGTATTTCGGCTACAATCTTTCATCGATAATTTTGGGAAAGCCCCCTCCAAAATCAAACAAATTGCTACCGACATTGTTGTATCACAAAATTAAACCATGAGCAAAGTTTACTCTCTGAAAACAGTACAGCAATTACCTATCTCTTTAGATGCAGCCTGGGATTTTTTCAGCAGCCCGGCCAACCTGCAAAAAATTACTCCTGATACCATGGGATTTAATATCATTTCCAAACACCATGGAGATGCCATGTATGCCGGACAAATTATTGAATACACGGTAAAACCCATACTGGGCATGCCTTTATACTGGATGACGGAAATTACACATGTGGTCGATAAAAAATATTTTGTAGATGAACAACGCTTTGGGCCTTATAGTTTATGGCATCACCAGCATCATTTTAAATTCGTTGAAGGTGGTGTTGAAATGACGGATATTGTACACTACAAAATGCCGTATTGGTTTTTGGGTGATATTGCCAATGCATTGTTGGTAAAGAAGCAGTTGAAAGGGATATTTGATTTTCGGTTTACAAAAGTTGAAGCCATGTTTGGCAAAATGCCCACACAACGGCTTCGGTAAAATAATTTTTTAATAGCTGCTGCATCAATACAATTACCCGTTTTTATGACGGGTATTTTTATGCCTGTAAATGGTATTTCTGTCCTCAAACACCATAAGAAAATAAGCAGTTTGTGGTATTGACAATGGCTGTAAGGATTTCTATCTTGTACCCTAAATGGCTGCGGTTCTGCGGTAGGCATAATAAATTTACAGTAAGTTTATCTACCGTTACAATATGCCATTAAACGGTCACATTGCGCGGGCACATTGCAATAAAATCCACTCCGAATAAAAAAGCCGACTAAGCCCAATGATAATTATAACCCGCTGTGTACAATCCGCCGGGTATTTTTTACAACAGGCAAATAGCATTTCTTTATATTCAAAACAAGATTAACATGGCAAAGAAAACAAACATTCCAAAACCAGTATTTAAAATGGGTTGGTTACCCGACCTTCCCGACGCAAGAGATTTTGCGTACGCAACTCCCTTAAAACTAATGCAAAAAATGCCCGCAAAAGTAGATCTGCGGCCAACATGCCCGCCAGTGTACAACCAGGGTGCCCTGGGAAGCTGTACGGCCAATGCGCTCGGCGGCGCTTTTCAGTTTGGGAAAAAGAAACAACACAAAGTAGCTTTTATACCCAGCCGGTTATTTTTATATTATAATGAAAGGGTAGCCATTCATACGGAAACCAGCGACAGCGGTGCTTTTTTAAGGGATGGTATTAAATCGTTGAACAAAGACGGCATTTGCAAAGAAACAGAATGGACATACGATGATAATTCTGCTCCAGGCGCAAAATTTAGCAAGAAGCCGCCCGCCTCCTGCTATTTGCATGCGCAGCAAAACCAAATAACCTCTTATCAACGGCTCACCAATACAAATATCAATATATTAAAGGGCTGCCTTGCAGAAGGCTATCCATTTGTATTTGGATTTACCGTGTATGAAAGTTTTATGACGGCGGCCGTGGCAAAGTCTGGTATTATGCCTATGCCCGATTTTAGCAAAGAAACTGTAGCAGGTGGCCATGCTGTTGTAGCCGTAGGTTATGATGAAAAGAAACAGTTGGTGTTAATAAGAAACAGCTGGGGTACAGGCTGGGGTGTAAAAGGTTATTTCTGGATGCCTTACGCTTACATTACCAATGCACATTTATGTGATGATTTCTGGACGATCCGGCTGGTAGAGTAAACTGTTTTTACACAACGGTACTACAAATAAAAAGGCCACAAAGTAAATATTTCTTTGTGGCCTTTTTGGTGTTGTAACTATATAAAATGGTCCTTTAGCCCGGCATTCGGGTAATATATTTCTCCATTTGTTTTATCTGGTCAGCAATCTGCGGCGTAGTGGGTTTAAGTCCTTTAGCTTTTCTAAAATATTCTTTACCGGCCCTGAATTCTCTTTTGTTAATCATGATAGAAGACAACTGCAGGTAAGCAGCCGCTTCATTTTCCTTATCGGGCAAACCTGACCGTATGGCACCCCGGATATAACTTTCTGCCTGTTTCATATCGCCTTTTTGCATGGCGAGCATGCCCAGTTGTAATTTGTTGGCACCTTCTGCCTGCTTCATCTGGTCGCCCATAAGGCCACCGCCACCCATCAGCGACTGGCTCATTTTTAAATTCTTTTCGGCGCCCTCATAGTTCTGATCCGCCATATCAAGGTTACCTTTTACAGTATAATAAACAGAACGGATTGGTTTAATTAGCAAGGCTGGAAACCAGATAGATTCGAGCACTTTTTTGGCACCTTCAATATCGCCGGTTTCCATACATTCCTGTATCAAGCGCATTGGACCAAAAATAAAATGACCTACAATTAATATTACTGCCGCCAGGTACAATACAAACGAAGGCCAGAAACCAGCCTGTACATTGGTAAATATAGCCAGCGCCAATAAAACGCATCCCGACCATAAACGGTATTTAATCACCAAGGTTAACCACTTCATATACTTAAAAAATTTGGAGGGCAAAGATAAGGCTAAGAAAATTACGAATCTTAAAGAAGCCTGCAGGAGTATTTTAGTCCTGAAACTGGGTTAAATAATCAATGTTGGAAGCTATCGTGTTGTTTGTTACTTTTGCTCTCCAAAATAAGCGCAACGATCGCTGAATGTTGGAATGGTCCCGTAGTTCAGTGGATAGAATAGAAGTTTCCTAAACTTTAGACACAAGTTCGATTCTTGTCGGGACCACTTGATTATAAATAAATAAGTATATAATATAAAGCTTACCAAAACCAATCATAGTAAGGCTCTTATAATTGCCCCGCCAGAATGGGATCCATACGTTTTTTTACCGATCTTTTCAAGATACATGTTTTTGAAAGGTGGTATTTTGAAACATTTCCTGAATGTTCAATACCCGCAGGCTTGCTAAAGTATGGATACAAGGAAGTTATTCACTACCGGAAAAAATAGATAGAGATGCTTATTTAAAAGCAATTAAAGCCATGTTTAAATAATGCGAATTTTGATTTATAGGTAAAATATCTTATGGTTTTTAGGATTAATCATCGTATTTTCCTTTAAAGAACCGATCAGCAATACAGATGAATATATTTATACAACGCATAAAAAAAAGGCGGTTCTCACGCCTCGCTATTATTAGTTGCAGTCTTGTTGTGCTACTGTTTTTTTTATCAGTGATAATAAATCCCGCATTGGCCGAAGGCCATGAAGCGGTTGCCGGTGAAGGCTTCTGGCTTTGGTCTTTTTTTGGACGATTACATCCTATGATTGTGCATTTTCCGGTAGGCCTTTTATACATCGCTTTATTTTTCGAATTCATTTCCTGGAAACGTGCATCCCTTCAGCTCCGCAACGGTGTGCCGTTATTAATTGCTACCGGTGCAATTTCATCCGTGATAGCCGTAGTGCTGGGCCTGTTGTTATCCAACACCGAAACCTATGGCAGCAATGTATTACAGGTACACCAATGGTCAGGTATTGCTACCATGGTACTGGCCTGCGCTACTTATTACCTCTATCTGAAAAAACAACGTAAATTTTCAATTATACTCCTTACTGCAACTGTATTAGGTGTTACGGTTGCTGGTCATTATGGAAGTGAACTAACTCATGGCGAAGACTATCTTAGCAGTGTGCTGCCCTTTGGTAAAGATGCAGGAACAGACAGCAGTTTTATTTTTGCCGGTATAAAGGGCCCGCTGGACAGTTCGCAAATGCAGGAACTAAACCTGCAGGTAAGAACAATACTGGCGCATAATTGCTATACCTGCCACGGCGAAACAAAGGTGAAGGGCGAACTGAGACTGGATACTAAACAATACATTTTTAAAGGCGGAAAAAACGGCAGCATTCTTACACCGGGGCATCCTGATAAAAGTGAAATCATCCGCCGCATTTCGCTTTCCCGCAGGGATAAGGAAGCGATGCCATCCAAAGGTAAAGGGCTTTCTGCAACAGAAATAGCCACCCTTACTTTATGGATAAAACAAGGCGCACCCTGGCCTGACGGACCGGAAAGAAGCCTGTTCCGGGTAGCTGCAATGGCGCCCCGTTTACCTGCCATTCCATCAGCTACGGGTAACCTTACCTCACCGGTAGATTTGTTTGTAAACAACTATTTTAAACAACATAAAATAAGCTGGGGTAAACCCGTTGAAGATCGCATTTACCTGCGTCGTATTTATATGGATGTAATCGGACTGGTACCGCCGCCAGACAGTATGGATGTTTTTATAAAAGATACCAGGCCAGATAAAAGAACGCTGATGGTGCAACAACTGTTGAACCGCAATGATGATTATACACAACAATGGCTCAGCTTCTGGAACGATGCCTTGCGCAACGATTACTCCGGCACCGGCTATATTACCGGCGGAAGGTTTGGCATCACCAAATGGCTGTACACATCGCTAAAAGAAAACAAGCCGTATAATCGTTTTGTAAGCGAACTCATCAACCCCGATACACAATCCGATGGCTTTATAAAAGGTATTCAATGGCGTGGTACCATCAACTCAAGTCAGCGTACCGAAATGCAGGCAGCGCAAAATGTATCGCAGGTTTTTTTAGGCGTTAACCTTAAATGCGCCTCCTGCCATAACAGTTTTGTAAGCGACTGGAAGCTGGATGATGCCTATGCTTTTGCCAACGTTTTTTCCGACACTACACTGGAAATAAACCGTTGCGATAAACCTACCGGTAAAATGGCTGGCAGAAGAATATTATTTAAAGAGCTGGGTAACATCAATCCGGATGCTCCCCGGAAAGAACGACTGAAACAATTGGCAGACAGCCTGGTGCAACCCCGCAATGGCAGGCTGTACAGAACATTTGTAAACCGAATGTGGGCCCAGCTAATGGGCAGGGGTATTGTTGAACCGGTAGATGTAATGGATAATGAACCCTGGAGCCAGGACCTGCTCGACTGGCTTGCATATGATTTTGTAACTTCAGGGTACGACATTAAAAAACTGATGTACACCATCCTTAGTTCTCAAATTTACCAGCAACCTTCAGTAGCGGTAAAAGAAGCAGGTTTGCTTACAGATAAAGATTACGTGTTCAGGGGTATGGTAACAAGAAGGCTTACCGCCGAAGAATTTACCGATGCGGTTGGCCAGGTACTGGCACCTGTTTATGCAGACAGCATGATAGTTTTCAACCTTATGCCAGAAAACATTAAATCCAGTATTCCTTTTGCCAGGGCATCGCTGGTAAAAAATGATGCGTTTCTTACCGCATTGGGCCGGCCAAACAGGGAAACAGTTTCTACCAGCAGAACCTCGCAAGCAAGCCTGTTGCAGGCACTGGAATTAACCAATGGCGCACAATTTAACCAGGCCTTACACAAAGCAGCTGTAAAATGGAAAGAACGATATAAAGACCCATTGATCATGACCAGGGAAATTTATAGGATGGCCATCGGCAGGTTGCCATTGAAAGATGAAGAAAAGGTTGCATTAACAGCGCTGGGTAATGCACCTTCTGTTGACGCAGTGCAGGATTTTTTATGGGCCGTTGCCCTTCATCCTGAATTTCAATTAATTTATTAATAACTGAATGATACCATATTTGCTCATTGCATAAATTGAACTGTATGAATGCTCATTGGAACAGAAGAGATTTTCTTAAAACCGCCAGTAGCGCCACACTTGCTGCGCTGGCAGCGGGAGCGCCCGTAGCAAGTTTGCTAAGTGGTTGTGCCAAAAAACCAAAGCTCAATATTGGTACCGCAGATACAGTTATCCTTTTATGGATGGCGGGAGGCATGGCGCATACGGAAACCTTCGACCCCAAAAGATTCACGCCTTATGAAAAAGGCATGGAAGGCAACAGGGTCTTGAGTACATTTCAATCCTTGCCCACGGCACTGGATGGTATTCATTTTTCTGAAGGGCTGCAATCCATTGGCAGTGTGATGAACAAAGGCAGTCTTATCCGATCGTATGTGGCCGCCGACATGGGGCATATCCTTCACTCCCGGCATCAGTACCACTGGCATACCTGTTACGAACCGCCACAAACTGCTGCAGCGCCACACCTGGGTGCCTGGATAGCCAAAGAACTAGGTCCGAAAAACCCGGTCATTCCTGCTTTTATCGACATCGGTCAGCGGTTTACATTGGGCGAAGCAGAAGAGTTAAAAGCTTTTCACACAGCCGGTTTCCTGGGCAATGAATTTGGTCCTTTTATGATACCCGATCCTACACAGGGATTGGAAAGTGTGCGCCCGCCAGTGGGTATGGGTGCCAAACGTTTTGAAAGGCGCAACCAATTGTACAATGAGCTTATCAGTAAAAGTCCGGCTGGCGAGTTTGGCAGCGATTACCAGAAAGAATCATTGAAGCGTTCTATGGAACAGGCTTATATGTTATTGAATTCGCCGGAAGCAAGTGCTTTTAACCTTAGCCTTGAACCAAAACAAAGCTATGATATTTACAATACCGGCCGCTTTGGATTGGGTTGTTTACTGGCCAAAAGGCTTACGGAACAAGGCGCCCGCTTTATAAGTGTAACAACCGAGTATGAACCTTTTGTTGGTTTCGATACGCACGAGAATGGCCATACCCGTATGGTGAACATGAAGAAAATGATTGACGGACCTGTATCACAATTGATTAAAGACCTGGATAAAAGCGGGCGGCTGGACAGAACACTGGTAATACTGGCCAGTGAATTCAGCCGGGATATGATGGTGGAAGGAAGGCCGGATGCCAAAGTGCAGGAGCAGGTGGCCCAACCGGACATTTT
>JANYFI010000695.1 GCA_025362765.1 Ferruginibacter sp.
CAACCCCTCACCAGGATTCCTCTTCATTTGCTGTATGTCTTTCAATGGCTGATGGGGTACTATGCGTTCAGGGAAGACGGAAGTATACAGGCCACCGCCAGGCTCCTGAATAGTTACCGGTTTTCCTTTTGTTTCTTTTAAAGGATGCAATACACATAACCCAATCCTGTTTTTTATAAAGTCGCTGTGAGCCAGGCCCTTCATGGTTATATGTATGGTGCTGTCATCTTTTCCTTCTACGGCAAACTGAGCAGCATAATGTATAGCTGCAGATGTATACAAGGCCGTATAACTGATATAAAAACCAGTTTCGTTTATTTCAATTTTCTCATCACTGATTTCGGGAACTAATGTATCCCAGTTTTCATTTCTCAGTGCGCC
The DNA here is from genome assembly GCA_025362765.1 of Ferruginibacter sp. Taxonomy (GTDB): domain Bacteria; phylum Bacteroidota; class Bacteroidia; order Chitinophagales; family Chitinophagaceae; genus Ferruginibacter. Next base: position 382 of record JANYFI010000695.1, read on the forward strand.
GTAAATCATCCTGATAATTTCTGCATCACCGTATTTTATGTAGCGAAGATTCCCCGCCTCGTATATACAGGTAAGTTTACCCGCATGCATTATTTTGTAAGGAAGCAACGAAATATCCAGTACCAGGTTAAAATTATGCTCAATCATATTTGGTAAGTATTGTGGAGGTAAAAAAATATTTAACCCACTTCAGCAAAAAAAATCAGGTGCTGGTGGCATTTTGCAATTATAACAAAAACTGAAGATATCTAATTTGATTTGTTTTAAAAAGCTGATTTTAATGACAGTGTAAGTTCTATTGATTCTTTCTGCCACTGCATTTTCTAAAGGGTCGCCACTTTGTGTCATGCTGATTTGCACCTTGTTTTTTTGAAGCAATTTCACATAAGCATGGCAGCAATATTGCACACCCTGGTCGCTTTGGTGTATCTGGGAAAGTGTTGTATCTTTTCGCTCAGACTGACTTTCTAACTATTCCTTAGTTGCACAACAATATCCACTGCTGTTGTTTTCCTTGCGTAATTATTGGTATCATTTTTCTTTCTTTTGGAATGTGACCAATACTTTGTAATTCCTCACTCAAACATGCTTTCTTTATTAATCACCTATTCAGAACATAATTCTGTTTAAAATTTATTTTTTTGAATATAATTCTGTTTTTAGTAAATTTACAGAATGAATCAAGGAGCAAGTATTTCACTGGATAGTATTGATTATGGCATCCTGCGCCTTATGCAGGAAAATGCCCGCATTTCTAATGCAGACATTGCCCGCGAACTGGGCATGGCTCCGTCAGCCGTGCTGGAAAGGGTGAAGAAGCTGGAAGCAAAAAAAGTGATTCAGCAATATACAACCCGTTTAAATCCTGCTGCCCTACAGCAAAAATTACTGGCTTTTGTATTTATGAAAGCTGCGGATGGATTAGGTTCCAGTGCAACGGGTAAGGAACTGGCTAAAATTCCCGAAGTACAGGAGGTTCACCATATTGCCGGAGAGGACTGTTACCTGGTTAAAATCCGCACAACAGATTCTGCCTCACTGATGGATTTAATGCGCACCCGGTTTAGCAAACTTAAAAATATTCTTTCCACCAGAACAACCATTGTACTGGAAACGGTAAAAGAACAACAACAATTAATCATTCCTGAAAAATAAGTTCATGCAGCCGTCATCAAAAAAACCCGTATCATCTTTTATGGTAGTCCTTGCTTTTGCAACTGTCTATATCGTATGGGGGTCTACCTATTTTTTTATACTGAAAGCAATGGACAATGGTTTTCCTCCGTTTTTATTGGGTGCCATTCGCTTTATTACAGCAGGCGTTATCCTGATGGCGATAAGTGTGGCAAACGGCGAAAAGATATTTATAAAAACAAATATTAAACACGCCGTGGTAAGCGGACTACTGTTACTATTTGTAGGCAATGGAATAGTGATTTGGGTAGAACAATACCTGCCCAGCACCATGGTGGCTATCACCGTGTCTGCTGCGCCGATATGGTTTGTATTGCTGGATAAAACCAACTGGCAGGAAAATTTTTCAAACAGATCAACGCTGACTGGGTTGATGATTGGCTTCGTCGGAGTCATCTTACTTTTCAGTGAAAAAATCATGAGTGCATTTTCCTCAACTGGTAACCATACCCAACTTGGCTCAATGGGCTTACTTATCATTGGGTCTGTTGCCTGGTGTGCTGGCTCATTATATTCAAAATACAAATCAACCACTGGTGCCACCTCCGTAAATATTGCCTGGCAAATGGTGGCGGCGGGAATCGCCTTTATACCTGGCACTATTATTACAGGCGAGGCACAACACATGCACTGGCAATACATTTCTATTGGCGCATGGCTCTCCTTATTCTACCTGGTTTTTTTTGGGTCCATTGCCGCCTTCAGCGCCTATGTATGGTTACTAAAAGTAAGGTCGCCCACACAGGTAAGTACGTATGCCTATGTAAATCCGGTAGTGGCGGTACTACTGGGTGTGTTCTTTGCTCATGAAAATATTTCAGCAATGCAGGTAGCAGGATTACTCATCATTCTTGGTAGCGTACTGTTGATTAACCTTGCCAAATATCGCAAACAACATATCACCGCCGCCCAGGGTAATCAGGCAGGTACAATGCTGCAAAAAGCAACGCAGGTATAACGGCTGCCACCCAGGTTATTCAGGAAATTTCTACGGGAGGCGATAGGGAAATAATGCGACGGGCATCTTTATACTACACTTTTTTAAGTATTGCATCACTTGCCCCTATTGCAGCTATGGATTATTTTAGAGCGAATGCAACCCTATCCTGCAAACAGTTGTCAGGCTTCAAAACTAAGTGTATGAAAAATAAATTCCGCCATATTGCATTGCCTTTATCCATGCTTGCCGTAATTATGTTACTATTTTCCGGCTGCATAAAGGATACCATCACAACTGACCAGGTAAAAACATTTCAAACAATTACGCTCTTTACCCCTGTATACCTGGCCAAATCTGTTGCGTTGGCTGGTCTTAACGGCCAATCATCCCAAGCCATAGAACAGGCGGGTAAAATTTATATAAAAGACAATTATATCTACCTCAATGATGTCAATAAAGGAATTCACATCATTGATAACAGTAACCCTTCCAGCCCGGCGCAGGTGGCGTTTCTTTCCATTCCAGGCAATACCGATATCGCAGTTAAAGGCAATATTTTGTATGCTGATATGTACAGCGATTTGCTGGCCATTGATATAAGCGATCCGAAACACGCTTTAATACGAAGTACACTTCAAAATTTTTTTACCGGTCGAAACTTTGTAAATGGCCAGCAGGTAGACGCAGGCGATCAGCTGGTGGTTGACTGGATAAAAAAAGACACGACAGTACAGGTAAGTCAATACTATGCATATCCCAATTGCAATGCATGCCTGTTTAATATGGCTTCAGGAACTACCGTTCCATCCAACGCATCCGCTTCAACCGGCACGGCTGGATCAATGGCAGGCATGGTATTGATAAAAGATCATTTATTCGCCATTACAGAAATGCATAGCCTCGGCATTGTTGATATTACCAATGCGGCAACGCCCAAACAGGATACCAGTTTTTTTGCGGGGTATGATTTGCAGACTATTTTTCCTTTTGAAGATAAATTGTTTTTGGGATCTGCAATAGGCATGTTTATGTACGATGTTAGTGATCCCCAACACCCTGTATCACTCGGCCAGTTTACACATGGCCGTGCCTGCGATCCCGTTATCACCGATGGCCACTTTGCCTATGTAACCCTACATGCCGGTGATGGATGTGGCGGCGATGCCAATGAACTAAATGTAATTGATATAAATGATCTGCAGCATACTCAGTTGGTAAAAACTTATCCCTTTACAAAACCAACCGGCCTGGGAAAAGACGGTGATTTACTTTTTATCTGCGACAGCACTGCTGTAAAAGTATATAACGCTGCAAAACCCGCAGACCTGCAATTGCTACAGGAAATTCCCAGCAACAGTCCTTATGATATTATTGCCGCCAATAACCGGGCACTCGTCGTTTGCAATAATGGGTTATATCAATATGACTATAGTGATTTACAGCATGTTCGCTTATTGAGTTTTTTCGCTACTGCAAAATAGTTGCCTGCTTACAGTAAAGAACCGCCCTATTATTGCTTTATTAAGGCTGTTGTTACATTACAGCAAGCCCAATCGCTGCTGTTTATTTTGATGTAAGTTGCAATGAATAAAAACTTTTTTATGATGGCGATATCAGCTAAGAGACAATTTTTATATTAGATTGATGCGCTGCTACTGGTTAAATTAACTTTCCACACGACCCTATGCCTGCGG
>JANYFI010000715.1 GCA_025362765.1 Ferruginibacter sp.
AAAAACAGATTTGCTGAAATATCTGGAACACCAGCAGGGATTTATAGCAAGTGTACAAAGGAAATTAAGCAACGAAAAATTTGTACAAAATGCCCGGCCCGAAGTGATTGAACTGGAACGCAAGAAATTAGCTGACGCCACAGCGAGAATTAAAACGATTGAAGAAAGCCTGGCCGGTTTAAATTAACAATTGTCATACTATCGTTACCGTAATTTCGTTTTATCTTTAAACTTACTATGATAAAAAGATACGCTGCATATTTTCTACTGGTTGGGTTGGCATTGATGGCAAACAATTGTGTTATAGCCCAGGCACCTGCAAAAACCACACTAAAACCAATTATAAAGTTTAAACCGCCCATAGTAAAAACCTTTCTTGGCAATATGACCGGCTCTTCGGCAATGGCCAACGTTACGGAAGCAAAAAGTTTGATCTCCCTGCCACTCAACGTAACGGATAGCAAAAACGAATCGTATCATGTCTCCTCTTACCAGTTCACTTACAAAAGAATTGGTATTACAGAAGATGAAGAAACCGGTAAAACCTCGCCTGAAACAGATATGGTATCCCGCCATTTTGAGGTTACTCCCCTGGCTGAAGTTTGGCAAACCAATATCGCCGAGTTTTTACACCCCGGCGAAACCTTGTATTTTTTTGATATCATAGTGCTCGATAAACAGGGCCGCCGCTTTTTTGCGCCGACATTAAAAATTACCGTTCAATAATCACCTGTAGTAATAACTGTCTGTCATTTTATGGTGCCCGCATAATTGCAATCCCGTGTTCTCCCTTTAACATCTGTTTCCAAACACGATTCGTTTCGATACGTCCATTTGTTGATAAAAAAATAATCCCAACACGGGAAGCAATCCTTAATTATTGTATTTTTAATTTCTGTAACGCCATATGTGCTTACAGTAGAGATTGCTTCCTCCTCCTGAACTACAAGAATTACCAGCTTATCATTAACTGTCTTATCACAAGATTATGCAAAAAAGAATTACGCTGTTATGCTGTTGTTGCCTCGTTGGCTTTAGCAGCCATGCGCAGAGTAAACTGGTTGACAGCATGATAAACTGGACGGTTACCCACCCCACCGTTGACTCACTTTATTTGCTCACCCTTCACCGCATAAGTTATAGGTTATCGGAAACCGATGTTAAAAAATCATTTAGCTACTACGAAAAGGTTTCGGCCCTCAGCGACAGTATACACTTTAATTATGGCAAAGCACTGGCGCAAATAAATCTCGGTATTTTACTGAGCAATTCCGCCAATTATTATTCCAGCAACAGCGCATTTTTTAAAGCAATTGATTATGCCGAAGCCTCAGGCCTGCTTCGTTTAAAAGCTGTTTCGCTCAACAATATCGCTGACAATTTGAATTCGTTGCACGACTACGAAAAAAGCAGAAAATATACCAGGGAAGCCATTGAAATAAACACGCAACTAAAAGCATGGCGGGGCGTAGCCATTAATTACGAACTATTGCAGCAAAGCGACCTGCAGGAAAAATTTTATGGTGACGCTAAAGAAGACCTGTTGAAAGGAATGCCCTTTGCCTACCTGGCCAATGACAGCTATGTTTTTTCTCTATTTTACCTGGGCTTTGGAAAATTACAGGCCATTAAAGGCAATTTCGATTCAGCCAATTTCTATTTTGACAAAGCACTGGAAGAAGCCTGTACACAAAACGATCTCAGAAATGTGCAACAGGTTTTCCTTGCCAGGGTGCAGTATTTAAAAAATATACCCGCTGCAAAAAAAATATTCCTGCTCGACTCTGCTCTGGTGCTGGCAAAAAAAACAGGCTACCTGCAGGGGGTTGCTGAAGTGGCCCAACAGTTAGCCACTGTGTACGATGAAAACAGGAACAATGATTCATCTCATTTTTTTTATGGCATTTACCGGAAGGCATCAGATTCGTTGTTTTCTGAAAACAATAAACGGAATGTCATCATCAAGGAATCTGAATGGATGATCAAAAGAAAAGAAATTGAAAACAACCATTTAACCGCCTTATCCCAACTGCAGGATAAAGACATCACATTAAAAAATATTTTGCTGGTAGCAGCATTTGTGTTATTGATATTTGCCATCGTCATCGCCTTTTTTATCTATAAAACCAGCGAGGCAAAAAAGAAAAGAAGCGAAGCCTCATTAAAACAAAAAATCGCTGAAATACAGATGCAGGTATTGCGGGCGCAAATGAACCCGCATTTTATTTTCAACAGCCTCAACAGCATTGAAAATTTTATGATGCAAAATGAAAAATGGCTGGCAAGTGATTACCTTAATAAATTTACACAGCTCATCCGTACTATATTGAATAGTAGTTTCGATAAACTGATCCCCATAACACGCGACATGGACGCATTACAATTGTACATCGATTTACAGCAATTGCGTTTCAATAATAAATTTTCTTATCAAACTTCTATCGATCCCCATATATTAGCAGGCGACTATAAAGTGCCATCGCTCATTATACAGCCATACGTTGAAAACGCCATTGAACATGGCATTGCACACAGTGAAAAAAACAATTGCCGCATATCAGTTTCGGCGACCCTAAGCGATAGCTACCTGCTGTATACTGTTGAAGACAATGGCATCGGGCGCCAACAGGCTGCTGTATATAACCAACAAAACAAACCCAACCATAAAAGTGTAGGCCTTATCATTACGGCAGACAGGGTGCATATTTTTAATGGCTCAGAAAAAGATTCGGACGATATTGTTATTACTGACTTGTATGGCCCTGGCAACGAACCTGTCGGCACCAGCGTTCAGGTAAAAATAAAACTATAATAATATGGAAAAAATAAAAGCCATCCTGGTGGATGATGAATTAAACAGCCTGCAAAACCTTAAGCAAAAGCTAACAGAGTTTTGTCCTGCCATTGGTGTGATTGCAACGGCGCAAAAACCGGAAGATGCCATATTACTTATCAATCACCATAAACCCGATGTTGTTTTTTTAGACATCGAAATGCCAAAAATGAATGG
>JANYFI010000716.1 GCA_025362765.1 Ferruginibacter sp.
ATCTTACTTTAAACCCCAATGATATAAATTCAATTGACGTGTTAAAAGATGCGTCTGCTACCGCCATTTATGGTGCCCGGGGAGCAAACGGCGTTATCATTATAACAACAAAACGCGGTACCAGTGGTAAATCGCAAATAAGTATCGCCAGCACTGTATCTGAAAATACTTTGCAACGGCATTTGTATGCATTAAATGCGGAACAGCTGATGTATCTGTATATGCAATCAATGAATAATGCTACCAAATATGGTTCAGTAGTACCGGCAAATGATTTCCGTGGTACAACAACTGGCAGTACCAGTTTTTCTGAAATGCCCTGGTTGTTTAACCAGGTTCCTGCAGGCAGCTATGTAATACCGTTGATAGGTAAAGATGGTAATAGCTATGCGCCAAAATATGATACAAACTGGGAAGACCTGATGTTTAACAACTCAACATCACAAAATCATTATGTAGCCATACGCGGCGGTAGCGAAAATGCTAAATTCTCTGTATCGGTAGGTGCTACTGATGAGCGGGGCCTGATGAAACAATCCTACTTTAAGCGCCTTACAGGCAGAATTGCCGGTGACATCAAAGCATTAAAATGGCTTACGCTGTCAACTTCTATTGGATTTAATAAAAGCAGTGCCACCGGCGATGATGGTATTACCCGTTCTGCGACAGAAGTATGGTCTATTTTACCAGTGCAATATCCCCAGGATCCAAGTCTTGGTATATACGCCGGCCGCTGGGGCACCAACTTTGATTTTAAAACAGGCGAGCAATGGTATAATGTAGTGTTTAGAAGATCGCAGATTTACCAGCAAAATAATATCGGCCAGGTAACAGGTAGTTTTACGTCTGTCGCACAAATTACCAAAGACCTGAGCTTTAAAAGTGATTTCTCTATTGACTACAACAATTACAAAAACAATAGTTATAGTGGAAAATTATACGGAGGAGATGGTAGTGCGTCTATTTCGCAAAGTCAAACCTACTTCTGGCAAAACGAAAACTATTTCAATTACAACAAAAAAATCGGTAAAAATAATATGCTGAGTGCGATATTGGGGCTTTCCTGGTCCAAAAACGCTTATCAGAATGTTGGTACATCCAACTCGGTATTCTTTTCCAACTTCTTTGGCTATTCTAACCTGGGCGCAGGTGCAGCAGCCAGGCCAGGTTCCAGTAGTGCTGATGGCAATAACACATTGAATTCTTATTTTTCCAGAATCAATTATTCATTCAAAGACAGGTACATGTTAACTGTTACCGGTCGTGAAGATGGTTCTTCCCGTTTTGGAGCAAACAATAAATATGGTTTCTTCCCATCTGCAGGGGTGGCCTGGAAAGTATCCCAGGAAAACTTCATGAAAAATGTAGACGCTATTTCAAACCTGAAAGTGCGTGCAAGTATTGGCCGCACGGGTAACCAGGAGATTGGTGGAGTTAATGGTGGAAGTTATTCAACGCAGCCATTCATTAGTACCGCTAACGTAGTATTAAACAATGCCACTCAAATTGGCCTTTACCCAAGTTCGGTGGCCAACCCAGATTTGAAATGGGAAACTACAACCCAGAAGGATATTGGTGTTGAAGTGGGCCTTTTTCATGATCGCCTGAATGTAGCGGTTGATTATTATGATAAATTAACCAGCGATATGTTGCTGAATGTGCCGCTTCCTTTATCAACTACTACCGGTTCTGTAATTGAGAACTATGGTAAAGTTCAAAACAGAGGATGGGAATTTACAGTGAATACACTGAATATCTCCACACCTAATTTTAAATGGAATACTGATATTACAGTTGCCGCTAACAGAAACAAAATAGTACAATTAGGACCTACAGGCGCACCAATTTATAACCAGACTGGTGCTGGTAACGGTACGTCTGTATTTATGATTGGGCAGCCCATCGGCGAATTTTTTGGCCTTACCCGTTTAGGAACTTATAGCACCCAGGAGGCATCATTGGCAGCCCGCTATAATTTAAGGCCGGGTGACCTGAAATTTTTGGATAAAAACAACGATGGTAAAATTGACTTGCTTACAGACGGCAGTGTGATGGGAAATGCTTTTCCAGATTGGGTAATTGGTTTTCATAATTCGGTTAACATTAAAAGTTTCGACCTTGGTCTTGATATTCAAATTATACAAGGTGTTACAAAAGCATTCGTGCATGAATCTGCTGAAGACCGGCAGTTGGTTTCAGGAGGTTTAAATTCTACACTTACTGCATGGCGTCCGGATGCACAAAATTCAATGGTCGCACAATTGCGTCCAGGTAATGGAGGTGCTTACTACCAGTCTTTTCCTGATACACACGAGATGTACGACGGTTCATTCATTAGGGGCGCAAATGCCACTGTTGGATATACCCTTTCAGACAAATTGGTGAGCAGATGGCATATGCAAAGAGTTAGACTATACTTAAGTGCAGTTAACTTCTTCCTGATAACCAAGGCCGCAGGCTACGACCCACAAGGCAGTTCGCTTGATAAAAATATTTCGACGGTACCCAATACTGATAAATACCAGTATCCTACTCCATCGGTTTATTCTTTTGGTTTGAACATCAGTTTATAATTAGCTCATAATTTTAAAAAATTACAACATGAAATTTAATATAAAGACAAGAAATAAAGGGGTTGTACAACACTCGTTACTTTTATTAGCGATTGTAATGATGCTTGGCAGTTGCACTAAATTTCTGAAAGAAAACCCGACAGCCAACCTTACCTCCGACTATACTTTTACAACAGCAGCGGAAGGTACGGCACTGGTGGTAGGCGGTTACAGATCCCTATCTACCTATACAGGCGCCGCCGGTGATTACGGTAATTATTTACCGTCCACATTGGAGTATTTAACAGGTCTTGCCTGGTCTTCTGATTCTCACCCTTTAGTTAATAAATTCCAGTCCAACCAGCTGTCAGGAAGTACACTGTCTGATTTTGATAATTTCTGGAATAATAATTACCAGGGAGTGAAAGACTGTAACAATGCGATTTCAAAAATACCAGGTATTATTGAGTGGACGGCATCCGACAAGTCAAATTACATGGGCCAGGTACGTGCGCTTAGGGCCTTATATTATTTTAACCTGGTACGGTACTATGGTGATGTAGTAATGGACACAGCGTTGAGTTCATTCGCCCAGTCGCAGCAACCACGCGTTTCGCTTAAAACTATTTACGATGAAATCATCATACCCGATCTTGAGTTTGCGGTTAACAGTACTTTGGTGGATGCTCCAAGTTCTGGCGGTTATGTAACTAAACCGGTTGCCAGGGCAATTTTGGCAGATGTTTATCTTACCTGCGCCGGCTATCCTTACCAGGAAGTAGCCACAGACCCATCTAAATCCTGGTGTACCGATGGATCATTTGCTCAATCCACTTACCCGGTTAATACCCCAAGTGCTACAGGTTTTTTACAGAAAGCAGCTGAGCAGTTAAATTTATTGTACGGCAGATATGCGATGGTATCAACCTACCGTGATTTGCATAATGTCGCCCTGAACAATAAAGGAGAGTCAATATTCCAAATACAATATTTATCGGGTGTAAACGAAATGACAGGCTTTATAGGATCGCTGCTTCCGCCGGCCTTACACGCAGCGTCACTTACAGAATATGGTACATTGATTCCAACTATAGGATATTATAATTCCTATACGCCCGGTGATTTGCGCACGCAGGAACGCCAAATGTTTTATACAAAGGATAATGTAGCTTCACAATACGATGCTACCAATCCTCCGGTGAGCTTTGATCAACCCTATGTATTTAAATATTATGATTCCGCTGCTTTTAAAACTTCAGGTGGGCATAGCGGCTTAAATTTTACCCTTTACCGCTATTCGGATATTTTGCTGATGTTAACAGAGGTAAACTGGACTTTAAGGCAGAACGGAGTTTCCGTTGCTGATGATGATGTGCTTAAAGGTATCAATGCCGTGAGGGCCAGGGCACAACTTCCTGCATACCGTATTGCAGATGTAAACCTGTTGTCCATTTTCAGCGAAAGAGCCTGGGAATTGGTTTTTGAAAATAAAATGTTGTGGGATCAGCGCCGTACGCGTAAATGTCTGATAGATGGCGTTGGGTCTTTTTCAGGTATTGAAAATTTTGTAGGCCACCAGCCGGTTACCTTCAATTTCAAATTTTCCAATATGAATTTGTTGTCACCTGTTTCTCAGGCCGAAATTGCCAATAACGCAAAATGTTTACAGAATTTTAGTTTTCTGCCGAAACAGATCGGCCAGTAAAACAGATCAACGACATTATTAACTAATTTATACAGAATAACATGAAAAATAAAATAAGTTTGATGTGCATAGCTGGAATAGCATTGTTGCAAAGTTGCAGCAAACAAGACTATTACAATATTCCTAAAGACTCCAGTGGAAATGTGATAATTACTACGGTTGCAAGTACAACTTCAGCTGGCATTACTACCTTAGATGATAATTTTACTATTAATGCGGTATTGCCTAATGCAAAAGCCGGAGATACCATGACGGTGGAATTATTAAAGCAGCAACCTCCGGTAGGGTCGCCGGCAGGCACCGCCACTCAGTTACTCCCGATTGCTGGTACCCAAAAGAAAATTATAGTAGCAAGTGATTTTACTGCTTCTGAAAATTTTACAAGGGCTGAAGCTTTAATGACAAAGGCGGGTGATGTAG
>JANYFI010000733.1 GCA_025362765.1 Ferruginibacter sp.
GTGTGTAACCACGCCATTCATCTGAAATAACCTTCGCCTCTTTAGATACATACTTGTTCAAAAAACTTCTTAATTCTTTTGCCGATGCGTTTTCTATTATTTCAGCATAAGCCCTTCCATCTGAACTGAAAAACGGAAAGAATTCTTTTTTGGTTATTGTAAACAGGGGATTTTATAAACCTGGTGAAGTTGACATTATATGCAGATCCTTCAGTAAAAAGAGTGTTGAAAGACGGCACTTCGGTGCCCGCCAACGACTATAAAAGTACCATGGAAATTGATGCCGGCGATGTGATTATATATACCTGGCCGACGAAAAATGATTGAGAGGATGCGATATCAATCATGCCAGGCATACGCTTTCAACATCTTCAAAGAAGAAAATACAAAATTAAAAAAGCAAATGTTTTTAGATGAAACAATAATTAAAAAGCTGAAATAGCGCTATTTTAGTTCGGCCAAATAGTCGTTATGAGAAATCTTATTGTTGCATTGGATACGGATGGTTCGCATTGCCTTCAATTAACGAATTTTTTTTGGGTATGGCTTATATAAATGATGATTAAAATCCGGATCTATATTTATCCGTTTTGCTCACATCACTTATTTATTAAATTAACTTAGTGCGAATATTTAACTATGAACAGAAGAAAATCATTAAAAACATTAGGACTTGGTACTATCAGTGCAAGCTTGTTCCTGGAGGCTTTTAAGAGTCCTGAGCATTCCGTTGTAAAAAAAGAAGAATTGCGTTTCTTGCCCAATCTAAAATCAGAACTTTTGAGCAATAAGAACAAAGGAAAACTCATTTTTACGTTCGTATCATTGGCCTATACCGGAAATCCTAAAGAAGGGTTTAGAAAGCCATTGGTAGGAATGAACCTGTTAGCAGAGATTGCTCATAAATATAATATTCCAGTAACATGGCTGATTGATTTAGGTACCGGTTCTGCCATGAAAAACAAACTTGACGAATGGCACGATAAATATGGCGATGATATTGGAGTTGCCCCTACGGGAGAAAAGGAACGAGACTCATTAATGAAACTTTTTCCCTGGTCTAAAGTGAATGTCCTGGTGGAAACAACTCATAAAGGGGACGAAGCCACTAAGGCAAAAGATTTAGGCTATTCTGCTATCTGGGGATCATGCTGGGAGCAGGTTGGGATTGATGGGATAACAGATCGGGGTACTCCATGGGGATGTTTTTATGTGTCAGATGAAAATTATAAAATACCGGCATTAAAAGGAAAAGGATTAGTATCTCTCGAGTGGACTTCCCGTGACTTGCTGAAAGCGTTGCATTCCGGAGGGTCAACAATTTATTCAAGTGATGCTTTTGACGTAACCAGGGCAGGACTGTGTACTGGCGATGATATCACCTATTGGAAAGCATTATTTGATAATTATATCAGAAATATTGCCAGTAATAAGTTTGTTTTTTTTCAGCAGCAGCTGGAATCACATGAAATGATTTATAACGCCCAATACAAAGATATATGTACACCTGCGGAGATTGAGATGGATGCAAAAGTTACGGACGCCTTTTTCGCTTATGTAAAATCATTTGGTGATTTGGTTGAATATAAAACATTACCGGAAGCTGTACAACTTTATACTGATAATTTCAGTGAAACCGAACCTTCGGTTATGTTATTTGATGACGTTCCGGTTAAAGAAATTCAATTTTGGTATGGCCGGGATAATTGTGCCACAGGACCATGGCCTAAAACATTGCTTTATTACGATAAAGAATGCCAACTGGCTTTTATACAAGGTAAATTTGAACCATTTTTGATTAGGGATTATATACACAACAGGCGACTATTAGACCCTGCATATTATAGGATTGCCCATGAGGATGAACCTGAAGTAAAGGTTAATATTCCGTGGGAGCCCGTAGAACTAACAGCAGTTCCGGTTGAAATAAAAGCGAATAAAGAAATACCTTATGCCGTCACCTTTTGGTATGACTTCAACAAATATAAAATTAAAAACGTTGAAGGAGCAGAACTTGTTGGTCCGATAGAAAACCAGGTTGCCTTATTGAGACTAAACCTTAAGAAGGGAATAAATAACATAGTGATTCATCTGGAAAAATTATAGTTTGCCTAAAGGTGTGTACGTTGACAATGCGTTAATACCCTCTGTAACCACTGTTACTAACCCCACGATTATGGGTGGATTGGCGGGAGCCGCTGCATGCTGATAAAAGGATTGGGATGACTATTAGTACCAGCAGAAATTTATAAAGATTGTTTTTCAAAGTGTCGTTTTTTAGGGTTGTACAAATTTAAGGAATATAGAATAATGAACGTTTGCGGTGAGCCTTTATTGTAAATGGTGGGTGAATTGATGGCAGTGCTTTAAACAAAAAATTAGCACTTAACTAAATGCCATTATCCTGGAATTGCAGTAACCTGCATTCAACCGGATTTTTATTGGCTTTAATAAATCCCTAACAGCTATTGGGCATAAATTAATGATGAATTCTATGTGTAGGCTTGGGATACCCCGGTTTGAATGCGGACAGATTATATTCCAGTATCTTACAATTAGCTTTTACTTCTGTTTCAAGGATAGCTTCCTTAACGATCTGTTGCAATATGGCGGGCGTAGTTTCAGCACCCGGACGTCGCGGCTGATGGCGAGGATGAACTTCCGTAGGTTCTCGGCCTGGCGCAGGTGCTCGGAGGAAAG
>JANYFI010000750.1 GCA_025362765.1 Ferruginibacter sp.
CTAAGGTTGTAACGATTATTTTTTTCACAGTCTGTGCGCTTACCTGGCGGCCCTGGTTCTTAGTTACAAGAATTTTACGCTTTTTTTCTTTCTTATTTTCCCTGCAATAGGGGCGACCAACAAAAGACTTAATCAACAAGTTTTAAAATAAAAAAGCGCCCTGTGTTAACAGAACGCCTGGTAGCTTTTGGGATTTAATATTGTTAGTTGCCAACAACCATATAAACAAACTCTTCCATTTTTTTTACCTGTTGTACCCTGTCCATTCCCTTTAAGCCCACATTTACAGGTGTTTTAATCAACGAATTCTTTTCGTTTTCTGCTTTTAATTTATCCAGCAGGTTAAAAATATTTTTTGATTTGGCTGCATACACCACACCGTCTGCTTTTGAATCTTTTGCTGTAATAATTCCAATAATTTCACCATTGCGGTTAATTACCGGTCCACCGCTGTTTCCAGGGTTGGCAGAAACTGTTAGCTGGTAAGCAGTAGTGTCACCATCGCTGCCTGACTTGGCGCTCACGTATCCTTCACCGTAAACAATTTCTTTACGCGGAAAACCCAACGTAAAAAATTGTTCTCCCAAATCTGAATTGGCTTTCTTAATACTGTAGGGAAGATTTGCAACAGCTTTGTAAGCGGTATCGGTTATTTTTAAAATCGCCAGATCTACAGAGTTATCAGTATATACTGCAATGGCATTGTAGTATTGCCCTTTTGTGTTTTCAACATATATGTTTTTCATTTTACTGATAACATGGGCGTTGGTAACAAGATATCCTTTGCCGTCTATCAAAAATCCAGAACCCATAAAATCTACTTTTGGTTCTTCTTTAGCAGGCATTGCAGACGAATTGTTTTTACTTTTCAGTACAATTATTTCCCTGTTGGTCTTTGTAATTTCTTTAACAAGATCCATGTAATTTTCGTTGCCATATTTTTTTGTGTAGGTAATCATAAGGCCAAGAGTAAGTAAAGAAATAAACCCTGCGATAGAAGCGGCAACTGCCATACTGCGCTTATATTTACCCCATAAATTAATTACTTTAGCTTTACCGGTAAGTGTTGGTGGGGCCAATACACCTTCCCTGGCGAGTGCTGACTCAACTTCCAGTAAAGAATGTTTAAAAGATTTTAGCGAGCCATAATTATCCAGCCCTTGTAAAAAATAGGTATGCTCTACTACCAGTTGATCGATCGCAGCATTTTTTTTGCGTAGTTCTTCAAACGTGGCTTTTTCTTCCTGAGCCATCTCCCCGGCCAGGTAACGCTCAACAGCTTCTAGTAGTAAAATATCTTCCATCCCAATTATGCGTTTTTATATTGTGCAAAAAATAATTTTTTTAATCTTACCAAACATTTGTACTTCTGTGTTTTTGCATTGTCAGCATTGGTGTATCCAAACTCCCCTGCAATTTCCTGCATGTTCTTTTTTTGCATATAATAAGCGTCCAGCAGGCTTTTACAAGGTTCGCCAATTTTACTCATGGCATGCTCCATTAAAATAAAATCATTGTTTACCTTTTCATGTTCTTCAATTTCTTCTTCTACCGGCACTGTTTCTTCCAAACTATCAACCTGTGTACTGAACCTGGTAAGTTGCTGCAATCTTTTAAGCCACAACCTCCGGCAAATAGAATATATGTACGTTTTAAGCTGACAGCTAAGTACAAACGCAGATAACCTGGATTTTTCAAATAACACTACCATTGCTTCCTGAAAAATGTCCCTTGCGTCATCTGCAGAACCGTTGTTGTTTATTACAAAGCTTTGAATCATGGAATAGTTCTGACGATAAATAGTTTCAATTGACTTTTTATCGTCACCCGCTAATCCTTTTAATAGTTCCTGATCTTGTTCTATAGTACTCACCCGGCTGATATTAATACGTTATTGGCTGCAATAGTAACCCAAAGCAACGAAAAAAAACTTTTTAAAAAAAGTTGGGTTACCTTTTTTACCTCCAGGTATTAACAATTATAATTAAACAAATTAAAACTCGAAAAATGAAAAAAGTACTTTTTGTATTAGCAATCGCTGCTTCTTTTACAGCTTGCAACAGCGCAACTGAAACACCTGCATCAACTACTATTGATTCTGCAAAAACTGCTGATTCAATTAAAGCTGCAACGTCTGCTTCTATTGATACCGCTAAGAAAGCTCTGGATACAGCAGCTATGAAAATAGATACTGTAGCTAAGAAAATTGATAGCCTTAAAAAGAAATAATTATCAACCCTGTTAATTTGCTTGTAACAGCCGGTTTTATATAAAGATTTTCATATGGCAAGCAATCGTTAAAGTCGCCCCTATTCTTAGGGGCG
>JANYFI010000754.1 GCA_025362765.1 Ferruginibacter sp.
TTTACATCAAAATAATTTTGATTGCTGCCGTTGTTTAATGTTTCAGCGGTTGTACCGGTAAATCCGTTTTGCGTTAACTGATCTTCAAAAGTTAATTTGCTAAAGTCAAGTATTGCACTCGTATAAGTAGCCTGAAATCCGGCGCCAATGGTATTGTATCCATCTTCATCCAATGCTTTATGATAACTCATAGAAAGTGAACCGTAATTTAATTTCAGCGCAGCGTCAGCACTTTGGTCGCTCAGTCCGGAAACGCCAATACCAAAGACATCACCTTGTGGAATTTTATTTTTCAAAATACTAAAATCGAGCGAAGCGCTGGTGGTCACATATGCTTTAGGGATAGATGGCCATTGGTCTCTATGGTTGGCAGCTACTCTCCATTCGCCGTCAAACTTTCCCGTAAAAGCAGGATTTAATGTAAGTGGCGAAGAAAAAAATTGTGAGAAATGGGGATCCTGTGCGTTGACAAGGGCAGCAGACAGTAGTGTACAGGCTAACAAAATTAGTTTTCTCATTTTTATATTTAC
The DNA here is from genome assembly GCA_025362765.1 of Ferruginibacter sp. GTDB lineage: Bacteria > Bacteroidota > Bacteroidia > Chitinophagales > Chitinophagaceae > Ferruginibacter. The sequence continues at coordinate 531 of JANYFI010000754.1, forward strand.
TTCAGAAAATTAAAGATAAGCTTTTGCAGTAAATAGCTGCAATGTGCCTGTAAAAGTTTGCTTCTTGAAAAATGAAGTGCGAAACCACTTTAAAAGGAATATTGTATGGATGGTTAAATTTTTTAGTTTGAAAAATAGTCGGATTAAAATTGCATTTTTTGGCCAAAAGCAAGGTCCCCGGCATCTCCCAGCCCGGGTACAATATATCCTTTTGCAGTTATTTCGTCGTCAATATCTCCGCACCAGATAGTTGCTTTAGGCTGTTCCCTTAAAACATATTCAATACCCACAGTGCAGGCGATGGCGCAAACAATATGAATTTCCTTAATAACGCCTTCTTGTTTCAGGTATTGTATGGCCTTTACCAAAGATGCGCCGGTGGCGATCATGGGATCACTCACAATTACCACTTTATTATCCAGTTCAGGACAGCTTATGTATTCTATGTTTATTTCAAAACTTCCATCAGTATTATGTTTGCGGTAAGCGCTGATAAAAGCGTTTTCGCCTTTGTCAAAATAGTTTAACAATCCGTTATGCATGCCAAGGCCGGCACGCAAAATCGTGGCCAGTACGGGTTGCGCCTGCAAAACTTTGCATGTAGCGATACCCAGCGGTGTAGTAATTTCTTTTTCCTTCCACTCAAGCGTTTTACTTATTTCGTACGCGGCCACTTCGCCGAGTCTCTCAAGGTTTCTGCGAAAACGCATGCTGTCGTTTTGTACTTCCACATCCCTTAATTCGCTCACCCAATTGCTTACCAAAGAATGTTGTTTACCAAGATTGATTACCATGAATATAATTTTGAAACTTTGAATTTGAAATTTGAAATTGCATCTTCAACTAAGGTTGTAAAAGTAGGAATTAAAATGTCAAAAAGATATGATTTACAGAGCGATTGGTGTAATGAGCGGCAGTTCGTTGGATGGACTGGATATTGCTTTTGCTGAACTCACAGAAACAGGGGGCAAATGGAGTTATGAAATTATTGAAGCCGCCTGCATTGAATATACGGAAAAATGGAAATGTACATTAACTGGCGCAACTGATCTTTCTGCGATACAGTATCAAATAATACATTCAGCATATGGGCGTTATATTGGCAACGCAGTGAATGATTTTATTAACAAGAATAATTTGCATCACAAGGTAAATTTAATCGTTTCTCATGGCCATACCACCTTTCATTTACCCAATCAACAGATGACCGCACAACTGGGTGATGGCGCGGCTATTGCTGCGGTTACACAGTTGCCGGTAGTGAGCGATTTGCGCAATATGGATGTTGCTCTTGGCGGACAAGGGGCACCAATAGTTCCCATTGGTGAAAAGTTATTGCTGGCAGAATACAATTATTTTTTAAACATCGGCGGCATTGCCAATATTTCTATAAACAACGGCGGTATTTACATCGCCTTTGACATATGCGCTGCTAACAGAGTATTAAATATGCTGGCGTCAAAAAATAATTTATTGTATGATGACGGAGGGCGCATTGCGGCATCCGGCAAATTGAATGAACCATTGTTGCAGCAATTAAACGCACTGGATTATTACAGCAAACCGGCTCCCAAATCACTGGCCAATAGTTTTGGCACAGAGGTGGTTTACCAAATGATTGAAGATGCTAATCTTTCAATTGAAGATTCACTGAGAACCTATACCGAACATATTGCATTTCAGATAAACGCCGCCATCAGCCAGGAAATAACATCCACAAGAAAAATGCTGGTTACCGGGGGAGGTGCTTTCAATACTTTTTTAATAAGAAGAATAAGTGATGTATTGAAAGAAAAATTAATTGAAATTGTGTTACCAGGTGAGCAGTTGGTGAAATATAAAGAAGCATTGATTATGGCGCTGATTGGTGTATTGAGGTGGCGGGAAGAAATCAATGTGCTGGCCTCGGTAACTGGTGCGGCCAAAAATAGTATTGGCGGTGCGTTGTGGATGGGTAGTGAAGGATAAGGCTAAAGGCATCAGGCAGAAAGCATATCGCAAAATGCTCATCACAGAAAGAAAAGAGTTGAAAGTATAAGGCTGCGGCTTTAAGCCTTCAGCTTGTAAAGAATATTCAGTTTATTTGTATAAAATTTTTTACATGAAAAATGTTGCAGCCTTTTTATTGATATCAATTTTTTTACTGATGGCCTGTAGCAATGGCACTACCGAAACTACATCTGATAAAGAAAATTATAAAAAAGCCACCGAAACCTTGCTGGAAAAAGAAAAGAAAAATCCGATGAGTTTTTTAAAAGTATACAGTCATGATAAACATAATTTACTTGGCCAAACGGTGATAAAAGGCAATGTGGATAATAGTGCTAAAGTATGCAGCTATAAAGATGTGCAACTGGAACTGGCTTTCTTCAGCAAAACCGGAACGTTGCTTGAAAAAGACCTTGAAACTGTGTACGAAATAATTGCGCCAGGAAAATCGGTAGACTTTAAAACGAAATATTTTGCACCCAAGGGCACTGACAGCATAGCCGTAAAAATACTTGGCGCAAAAGTTAGTCAGTAAATGCAAACTCGTCGCCATCAAACAAACCGAGGTCGCTCAGCTTTAAATGTGGTATTACCAACAATGCCATAAAGGATAACGTCATAAAGGGGGCTGCAAGTGTTGAGCCTAATTCTTCTTTTACCATTTTATCAATAGCTGTATATTGAGCTGCTACGCTATACCCATTTTCATTGCTCATCAAACCGGCCACC
>JANYFI010000760.1 GCA_025362765.1 Ferruginibacter sp.
TAATTTTTTGTTGATATTGCTAAATATAGACAACCCCGGCAGAACAAAATACCACCGGTATTGTTAAAGCTGGTAACCAGCAAAATTTATACAATCTGATAAAATGGCGTACAAAAAAATTGAGCAGTATGATGAAGATATCACTGCGGGACTAAAAAAAAATTACAAAGAAACGCTTGCATTGCTCGGCGAAGACGCCAACAGGGAGGGACTTGAAAAAACACCGGAACGGGTGGCTAAAGCTATGCAGTTTCTTACCCAGGGATATCAGCAGGATGCCAACGCCATATTGAATTCGGCCAAATTTCATGAAGCGGTTAGTGAAATGATTATTGTAAAGGACATTGAATTGTACAGCATGTGCGAACACCATATGCTGCCGTTTTATGGAAAGGCGCACGTAGCCTACATTCCTAACGGCTGGATTACTGGCTTAAGTAAAATTGCTCGTGTAGTGGATGTGTACAGCAGAAGATTACAGGTACAGGAAAGATTAACCCACCAGATTTTAAATTCAATTAAGGAAACATTAAACCCACTTGGAGTGGCCGTAGTAATAGAAGCATCGCATTTATGTATGATGATGCGGGGCGTACAAAAACAAAATTCCGTTACTACCACTTCTGCCTTCTGGGGGGAGTTTGAAAAAAATGAAACCCGCAGTGAGTTTGTAAAACTCATCAGCGCAAAATTGCATTGATATTTAATAGCGTTAAAAATATTAATCCCTCCTGGCGAGGGATTTTTTATTTTATTTGCAATTGAAACAAAAAATAACACATGGTACATGCATACGTATTTCCCGGTCAGGGAAGCCAGTTTACCGGGATGGGTAAAAATTTGTATGACGCCAATCCGATGGCAAAAGAATTATTTGAGCAGGCCAATACAATTGCGGGCTTTAGGATTTCGGATACGATGTTTATGGGATCTGAAGAGGATTTAAAGCAAACCAACGTAACACAACCGGCGGTTTTTTTACATGCCGTCATTGCATTTAAAACAATTGCTGACCCAAAACCGGATATGGTGGCAGGCCATTCTTTGGGAGAGTTTTCTGCGCTGGTGGCTAACGGTGCGTTAAGTTTTGAAGACGCTTTTAAGCTCGTTTCTATCCGTGCAAAAGCAATGCAGAAAGCCTGTGAACTGGTACCAAGTACCATGGCCGCGGTGTTGGCATTGGCTGATGAGAAGGTAGAAGAAATATGTACCACGGTACAGAGGGAAACGGGTGAAATAGTGGTACCGGCCAATTACAATTGCCCAGGCCAGTTGGTGATAAGTGGTTCAATACGGGGAGTAGAAATAGCCTGCGAAAAAATGAAAGCGGCAGGTGCAAAAAGAGCGTTGATGCTGCCTGTAGGAGGTGCATTTCATTCGCCCTTGATGTTGCCAGCCAAAGAAGAGTTAGCGGCCGCTATTGAAGCCACTACATTTAATATTCCAATATGCCCTGTTTACCAGAATATTGTTGCGAAAGCGGTTAACAATGCAGATGAAATTAAAAAGAATTTGATTGAACAACTTACCGGTGCTGTCAGGTGGACACAAAGTGTTCAAGCCATGATTGCAGATGGTGCGTCCCATTTTACTGAGGTTGGTCCGGGTAAAGTATTGCAGGGGCTGGTATTAAAGATTAATAAAGAAATGGTGACGGATGGAGTGAATTGATAAGGATGCAGATTTTACGGATTGAAACGGATTTGTACGGATTTTTTGCAAAGAGCTTTGGGTAAAAATGATCGCCATCTTTCAATAATTTAATTACAAAAAATTCGTGGGCAAAGATCCCCAAAGCTGTAACGTAAAAAGAGGGCGATCCGCTGCGGCGGACAAGTCGCAAGAATGATGAAAAATGTTTCATAGCCCGGACAAAAAAGTGTATAAAAAACAACAAAGCCTCCAGTTAATTGGAGGCTTTGTTTATAGAACGTTGATTAAATGAATACCAGCAGATGACATGAAAAGATTCGTAAAAATCACTTCAAATCAGCGTTGCTATTATAATGTGCTCAACACACTATTCATACTTCTTACAGCGGCAGCGCTTTTATTAAATGTTGCCATTTCTTCTTCATTCAATTTATAATCGACAATTTTTTCCCAGCCGGTTTTACCAAGCGTTACAGGAACGCCGATGCAAATATCTTTTAGGCCGTATTCGCCCTCCAGTTTAACGCAGCAGGTGAATATTTTTTTCTCGTCTCTTACAATAGATTTAACCATGGCTGCACAGGCAGCACCTGGTGCATACCAGGCAGAAGTACCCAACAAGCCAGTGAGTGTAGCGCCACCAACCATTGTATCTGCAGCTACTTTTTTAAGGGTTGCTTCGTCTAAATAGTTGCTCACCGGTGTTCCCTGGTAAGTAGCCAATCTTGTTAAAGGAATCATTGTGGTATCGCCATGTCCGCCGGCAACAAATCCCTGCAGGTCATTTGGAGAAACCCCCATAGCAGTTGATAAATAATATTTAAAGCGGGCGCTATCCAAAGTACCGCCCATACCGATGATCCTGTTTTTGGGTAAGCCGGTAGCCTGCAATGCCAGGTAAGTCATAGTATCCATTGGATTACTGATGATGATGATGATGGCATTGGGTGAATATTTCAAAATATTTTCAGCAACGCCTTTTACAATACCTGCGTTGATGCCTATCAGTTCTTCTCTCGTCATACCGGGTTTACGCGGCAGTCCTGAGGTAATAACGGCGATATCGCTGTTGGCCGTTTTAGTGTAGTCATTGGTGCTTCCAACAATTTTGGTGTCAAATCCAAGCAGGGTAGAAGTTTGCATCATATCAATGGCCTTGCCCTCGGCTATACCCTGTTTAATGTCCAGCAAAACCAGTTCTTCACATAGTGCCAAACGGGCAATATTATCTGCGCAGGTAGCACCAACAGCACCTGCTCCAACAACGGTAACTTTCATAATATATAATTTTTTAAGTAAAAAATAATTTGCGCTGCAAAGGTAACGCATTACACAATCGGGTAATAATTGAACGTGTAAATTATTTAGTAGCGTCTATAATGGCTGGTACGCCAATATTGCCCACGAAGGCTTTGGTAAGTTTGCCGTGTTGATCATATACAAAAATAGAAGGAAAAGATCTAAGCTGAAAAATGCTGCCAAGGGCATAGTTTACATCCTGCCCCATTTTAATATTGGGCATGGCAGATAAACCATACTCATCGTAAAATTGTTTTACCATGGGGTAACTGCTGGGCGAAGCCATCAATATGCGAATGTCTTTCAACTCTGATTTGTAGGCCAGCAGTTCCTTCATTTCTTTTTGGCAATGCTCACAATCCGGACTAAAAAACATGAGGATGAAAGGGGTATTTTTTTTGAGATCTTTATTGGAAAAAACGGTGCTGTCCGGCAGGGTATAAATTGAAAAGGCAGGGATGATTTCAAATTTAGACATAGGTTTAGCAGTAGAATCTTTTTGTGCCAGCAGGGTAAAAGTATTGCAGGCAAACGCAGCAAAAAGGAAATATTTTTTCACGCTTAATTTTTTGTGAAGATAATTTGAAAAATGCAAAGCAGCTGTTAACAACGTTTACTACAGTTTTTGTCTTTAAAAACCAGTAAACTTAAGGAAAAGGTTTAAATTTTAGTTTTACCGTTACTATTGCTACTTTTGCAACCCACTTGAATAATTTTAGGTGTGCAATAATTAACAAGCAAATAAATAAATCAACATGGCAACAACAGCAGATATGCGCTCAGGCCTTATCATCAAGGTAGACGGTAGTTTATACACGGTGATAGAATTCGGTCAAAATAAAACGGCCCGTGCAGCCGCGAAAGTATGGGCAAAATTAAAAGGTGTTGATAACAGCCGTACTATTGAACTTACCTGGAACAGTGGTGAAACGATATTTCCGGTAAGGGTTGAAAAAAAGACTTACCAGTATTTGTATAAAGATGATACCGGCTATAGTTTTATGGACATAGAAACATTTGAACAAATTACCGTTCCGGAAACAATGGTGGATGCACCTCGTTTTTTGAAAGATGGCCAGGAAGTGTCGGTGTTGATTAATGGAGAAACCGACCTGCCAATGGGCGTTGAATTGCCCGATAAGATTGTGCTGTTGGTAACCTACAGCGAACCAGGTATGAGGGGGGATACTGCCACCAAAACACTGAAGCCAGCTACAGTAGAAACTGGCGCTACAGTAAATGTGCCGTTGTTTGTAAACGAAGGTGAACTGATCAGGATTAATACAAAAACCGGCGATTATGTGGAAAGGGTAAAAGAAGCATAGCGCAAAAATAGTAGCATCAAAAGGGACTGGTTTTAAAAAACGGTCCCTTTTTAATTACTCAATAAATGGGCAAAAAGGAAGGTTTTAGGATGTTTTTTTGCATTTTTGGCCCTTTTTAAAGGGTTTTCTGATTTTTATTAATTTCATAATTGCCATTATTAATAAATCATTACCTACCTTAGCCGCCCGTTTCTAATAAAAAACCATTTAACCTTTCGATATGGACATAAAGCAAATCCAGGAGCTGGTAAAGCTCATCAACAAGACAAACATTGGTGAAATTACAATTGAAGAAGAAGGCGTTAAAATAACCGTCAAACAAAAAAAAGATCCCGTTCAGCACATTATTGCAGGAGGCCAGTCAGGACAAAATTATTCCAACGCTCCTCAACAACAAATCCCAACAACCGCAGCCACACTTCCTCCGTCCATAACCGCCCCTCCAGCCGAAGTTTCAAAATCAGATAATTACATTACCATTAAAAGTCCTATGATTGGCACGTTTTACCGTCAGTCGGGACCAGCTAAACCGATTTTTGTAAACGTAGGGGATGAAGTTACACCGGGCAAAGTGGTTTGTATTATTGAAGCCATGAAGCTGTTTAACGAAATTGAAAGTGAAGTAAAAGGAAAAATTGTAAAAGTGTTGATAGAAGATTCCAGCCCGGTAGAGTATGACCAGCCGTTGTTTCTTGTAGATCCAAGTTAATTAGCTAATGTGCTGATTTGCTAATTGCATTTTGTAGAAGATTGAGTTACTCGTTGGCTTACTTACAATAAAATAATTGGTATGCAGAAAGAGTTAATTGAAAATAATCCACTGTTGAAATTAAGTTTTGATTTTTCAGTTATGATTCTTCAATTCTGCGATTTGTTAGATCAGCAACATAAATATACAATCAGCAGGCAACTTTTCAGATCAGGCACTTCAATTGGCGCTAATTCAATGGAAGCTCAGAATGCCGAAAGTAAAGCGGATTTTGTACATAAAATAAAAATAGCTGCCAAGGAAGCAGACGAAACTAAATATTGGCTTGCCTTATGGGGTATGTCAGCAACTACCCGAATACAACTGCAATCACGAACAAGTTAACAGAATTGCAAAAAATTATCAATGCCATTTTAGGAACGGCTAAAAGAAAAATCGCTTAAATTATTTTTAATTTTTTTTATTTAAAAAATGATTTGACCGTGCTGTTAAAAGATCATTTAGTATGAAGTATCTTCTTAATTAGCACATTGG
>JANYFI010000840.1 GCA_025362765.1 Ferruginibacter sp.
TAGCCCGGTAAAAAAATCATTTAACCACAAACTGGTAAGTACCCGCTTCCAATGTTGTTTTTAACGACACTTGCTTTTTATCCAGGTAAACATGTTGTCCGGCAATTCCGTCAAACACCACCGTTGCGCCGGAATTGGCGGGGATGGTGATGGTATATTCAATGGACGCTCCTACCCTTTTCCAGGAAGATACAATCGTTCCATAAGGCCCCGCATGGCTGGCCGTAAAATGGCTGAGGTCAGTTACAAAATGGGGCGACAACATGTTTACCTGGATAAAAAGCAAGTGTCGTTAAAAACAACATTGGAAGCGGGTACTTACCAGTTTGTGGTTAAATGATTTTTTTACCGGGCTAAGAAATTATGTGGAACTGCGGTGGCGTCGCACTCTTGTACATTTTGTTCTTTGTGCGGCACTTACTCAATTCGTGACCTGGCGCTTGAGATTTGAGTGATAAAAAGGAAGTTTTCCGGACTTTGAAATTGATTATGCATAAAAAATAAAACGCCGAAAATTTTACCGATTATTATGTAGTGCTTTTAATAGTAATGGTAGCGGCAGATTGGCTTTTTTACTTGCAGCGGGTGCAAGTAGTCACAGTATACCTGCGAAAACTACTAACACTATTATTATATCTTTTTTAGTTTTTGTATTCTTGATAGTAATTATCAAATACTTTAAAAAAAGAGTTAAATAAACGAAATTGAAAAATACTAGTCCTGTGTTAACAGCAAATAAAACGCAACATCAGCTTTCAGGTAAAACGAAATACACCGTTTCCCAAAAGATTTTATGTTTGAACTTACATCGAAAGAGTTTGAAAACTTGAGGAGCCAAATTGGTACCTCAAGTGGGGGTGGTACGAGGGATATGGCAATGGCTTTTACAGAACAAGTTGTAGCAATGCTACAAAGTATTTTAAAGAGTAAAACAGCAATTGAAGTAAATATCAGGATTATTAGAGTGTTTACAAGGCTTAGAGAATATGCCTTAACCCATAAAGAAATATTATTGCAGCTCGCCAAACTTGAAAAAGAAGTAAAGGGCAACAGCAAAGACATTGAAAATATTTTTATGGGTTTAAAGGAATTGTTGGAAAAAAACAGTTAGCCTGCCCCAAGAAATAAAATATGATTTAAGCAGTACGATTAAAGGACTAGTTCTGCAAGAGAATACCACAATCCTCACCTGAGGGCTAAACAAATAATAAACTCTCCGCCCCTAATTTCTGCCCCATGGAGGCGGCTGAAAAGTGTAACCGACTTACGGCCGGCAATGTTAACTTACCATCAATATCGTCCGGAGCAAAAAATAACTTACTAAATATTTACCTTCGCAAAAAAAATAAATGACCATTCAAAAAATTCTACTGCTGACAATATTGTCCTTTTTTATAAAGCCACTGCTTGCACAGGAAGGAATTACCGCGGGGCAGTTTTTTAAGCACGAAAAATTCCTTGCATCCGATCAGCTGGAAGGTCGTTTTCCGGGTACTGCCGGCAATAATAAAGCAGCGGACTATATTAAAAAGCAGTTTAAAAAATCAAACTTAAAGCCATTGAATGGTAGTTATTTTCAACGGTTTAAATTATTTATAAAACCGGGTACAAATTCCATCCAAGCAGATACCGTAGAAACAAGGAATGTAATCGGTTATTTTGAAGGAAGTGATCCTATATTGAAGAATGAATTTATTGTAATTGGTGCGCATTACGATCATTTGGGATGGGGAGGAAAAGGAACGGGTTCTAAAAAGAAAGATACGTTCGCTATTCATAACGGGGCTGATGACAATGCATCTGGTGTGTCTGCCTTGCTTACCATCGCCAAAGAAATGGGAAAGCGAAAATTAACATTCAAACGCAGTATTCTTTTTGTTTCCTTTAGTGGAGAAGAGGAGGGACTAATGGGCTCAAAATATTTTACCACGCATTTTCCGGTAGCAGATTCTTCCGTTAAGCTGATGATTAATATGGACATGGTAGGCAGACTGAACGCAGAAAAACAAATTTACATGGGTGGCGCCGGTACGTTTCCGGGTGGTGAAGTATTAATGAAAAAATTGGGTGTCGGAAGCGGCCTTAATCCTGTAGTGAATGCGGGAAGTGTTGGCGGATCCGACCATGTTTCTTTCTATAAAAAAAGCATTGCAGTCATTGGCCTGCACACAGGTGGACATCCACAGTATCACACGCCCGAAGATGATATTGAACTCATTAACAAAGAAGGCGCCGCATTGGTTTGTAAGTATATTTACAACGCATTATTGGAGATTGCAAATTATGAACAGCCGATTTATTTTATCAAACAAGATTAATTGTTTGCCGGTAAACGGGTGTACTGCTTTACGGCGCAAGACTCCGTCCTGCCGCCCTTCATTACTAATGCTGAAAACAGAATAAATACTAAACAATGGATGTTCAGCGCTGTTATACCAGGTGTAGTACAATAGACCGTTATGACATTTAAACAGGTTACTACCCATCGGCTTAAATTAACTATGCGATAATTTCAATTCATTCCATACATTTAGCTTAAAATTTATATCATGAAGAAGATACTATTGGCACTTTGCGTTAGTACTGCGCTGACTGCCTGCAACAGCGGAAGTAATAACACGGCGGAGAAGCCCGCAATGGATATACTGGCATCCAACCTGGATACAACTGTAAAACCTTCGGATGATTTTTTTGAATATGCCAATGGCGGATGGCTAAAGAAAAATCCCATACCTGCTTCTGAAAGTGGCTGGGGCATCGGTAACGTAGTGCAGGATACTATATACCAACGGTTAAAAACGATCAACGAAAATGCAGTGAAAGCTACTGCGGCCAGCGGATCGACTGAGCAAAAAATAGGCGACTTCTGGCAAAGTGCTATGGATACTGTTGCGTTAAATAAAGCCGGTCTGTCACCTTTACAGCCTGATATTGATAAAATAAATGCCATTAAAAATATCAATGATCTTATTACTGAAGCCGCGGTATTAAAGATGAAAGGAGTGCGTTGTCTGTTTAGCGACTACGTTGCACAGGACGATAAGAACAGTGAAAAGATGATCTACAGTCTTGGCCAGGGTGGCCTGGGTATGCCCAACAGGGATTATTATTTTAAAACAGATGCACGTACCCAAAATATTAGAAAAGCGTACAAAAAATATCTGTTACAAACATTTATACAGTTAGGCAATGACAGCACTGCGGCGCAGAAGAAGGTAAACTCGGTCTATGCGCTCGAAACAACACTGGCCAATGCAAGCAGAAAGTTAGAAGACCTTCGCGACCCTTATAAAAATTATAATAAGATGGATGTGGTACAGTTGGATAAACTTACCCCAAACATTAAATGGAGCGACTATACAAAAGAAATGGGCATCACTCATTTAGACTCAGTGGTAGTAGGCCAACCTGAGTTTTACTCAGCCCTTAATACTGCAATTACCACCACGCCACTTGCTGATTGGAAAGCCTATCTACAGGTTCGTTTAATACAAAGCTTTAGCGGCTACCTTGATTCCGTTAGTTTTAATAATGCTTTTACTTATAGCCAAAATTTAAGTGGTGCTAAAGAATCACGCCCGCGGTGGAAGCGGGTGTTAGATGCGGAAGAAAACGCCATGGGAGAAGCATTAGGGCAGCTTTTTGTAAAAGAATATTTTAATGCTACTGCAAAAAAAAGATACAATGATTTGGTGGAAAATATCAGGGATGCCTATAAAGACCGCATAAACCAACTGACCTGGATGAGTGCAGTTACTAAAGAAAAGGCGCTTGACAAACTTTCAAAGATCACCAGGAAAGTTGGCTATCCTGATAAGTGGAAAGATTTTAGTGCGTTAAAAATTGATAAAGGTCCGTATGTTTTAAATATGCAGCGGGCTAGTACCTGGTGGCACAATTATGAAATCAATAAGCTCGGTAAACCTGTTGACCGCAGCGAATGGAGTATGACGCCGCAAACCTACAATGCCTACTACAATCCAAGTAATAACGAAATAGTGTTGCCGGCAGCCATATTTGCTGTGCCGGGTTATGCAGATAGCCAACTGGATGATGCGTTGGTATACGGTTATGCAGCAGCATCTACCATTGGCCACGAAATGACGCACGGCTTTGATGACCAGGGAAGACAATATGATGCGGAAGGGAATTTAAAAAACTGGTGGACAGTTAACGATTCAACGGAGTTTAGTGATCGTGCTAAAAAAATAATTAATCAGTTTGGTGAATTTAATCCTGTCGATACGTTTCATATCAATGGCTCGGCTACGCAGGGTGAAAACATTGCAGACCTTGGCGGACTGTTACTTGGCCTGGATGCATTTAAGAAAACAGCCGCTTATAAAAAGAATGAAAAGATAGATGGTCTTACACAACTGCAACGGTATTTTTTAGGGTATTCGCTGGGCTGGTTGTATGAAGAAAGAAAAGAAAGTTTAGCCACCCAGGTGATGACGGATGTGCATGCTCCTGCAAAAGAAAGAGTGAACGGTCCGTTTGTGAATATCCCTGAATTTTATGAAGCGTTTGGCATAAAGCCCGGTGACAAAATGTATCGCCCGGATAGTTTAAGAGTAAAGATTTGGTAGAACAGTATCTGGGAATTAGTAACGAACGGCAGCAAGGCGGAGTACAGCGCCAGCGGTATTATTAATAGTTCTTTAACTGGAGCATAAATATTAAAACGACTTAATTGCAAATAAGTAGTCTTAAAAAAGTTGGTTTTTTTCCAGAAAGGTTTGTCTTTGGAGGATATATGACGATCATGTGCGGATTCATTTTTATCTTTTTTAATTTTTCTAAACCGAAAATTAAAACCACTGCCGATTTGTATTTTATTAGCGGCCATTTTCAGGATTATAGTTTTATAAATGGACAGAGAGGAACAAGAAATTATACATTCAGACTTAAAGAATTTTCAAATTCATTTAAAATTAAGGCTGATTTTTTGGGAGGAAAATTTAAAAAATACGAGTTTGAGCAATTAAATTTTGGAGACTCCATTACAGTTGCAATTTCTGCGACAGACAGGATAAATTTGAATACAAATAAAAGCTATTTCTTTGTTTTCGCCATTGCCAATGCAAACACAATATTTTTAGATTC
>JANYFI010000768.1 GCA_025362765.1 Ferruginibacter sp.
TTTCGGGTGACGTAGATTCTTCAAAGCAAACTTCGCCAAGCACTGGCCGTAGACCAGAATAGCGCCAGTTCGGAATTTGTCTTCCATCTTCCCAAAATCGCGTTACCCAGGCTTTCATAAAATATCCTCGAAAAAGTCTTAGCAATTATACTGATTAATTAATCAGTATAATTGCTAAACGAGAGATACGAATATTTTGGCCATATTTTAAAAGGCATGGCCGACCAAAGGAAAAAGCCGAAATCTCAAAGAGATTTCGGCTTTGGTAGTAGTCGCCTTAAAAAAGGCTACCCGAATGAGAAATTAGTAATCCAACTCAGGAAACTCTTCAGCTACTTGCGTAGAATCTGGTTTCGTAGAATTCCAGAAGGCACCATCACTTTTGATATAGCGTTTCTTTTTTACTTCACCATTTTCAACAACGCGAGGATAACTGGTTGCATTGAAGCCAAGTTCCCAATCACCTTCTTCAAAATACTTCTCGCCATCCTCTTCAACAACAATTTGCTCATGGATGTAACCATAATACTTTGAATCCGAACTACCTTTATTCAAGGTACCGCGGAACTCCTGGAGTACAACCCATTCATCGCCTTGTTTCTCTTGATGCTTAATCGAGAGAGAGAGAAAATCGTGCCCAACAACTTTAAAAGCAGCGACTTGCAGCGTCGGGTACTTTTCACCAGGCCTTTTGTTGAAAGGCCCAATTTCAATACTACCGTTCAGCAGAGGATACTTTCCTGCCAATATTGCTGCCTTTTTGTCTCTCTTTACTTCAGAAGATTGTTCAAAAAGTGTGATACGTGCAGTTGTGATTTCAGCGTTTAACATTTTTAGCTCCAAAAAGAAATAGAGCTACCGGGGTGGTCAATCGACCCCCACCAGTAGCAAGGATTATCGAAAGACCACAGCAACAATATAGTAAATATTAAAACCATCTGTCAACAAGTTTATGTAATTTTTTCAGTAAACATTTCCATACTATTCTAAACATGTAAAAAACAACACAGCAAGCTTTTTTAATAACAATCAATCCCAGGGACGAAAACAATTAAGAACGCTAACAACAAATTTTCTTTTAACCTGGTTTCAAATATTTTTAAAAAAGGGATCTGTTTCAGATCAATCAAATACTTCCAAAAAAAGAATGATTCTCACTCCCGGCCAAAGCCGGAAGTGAGAACCAATTGCACCAAGTCAGCCGAAGCTAACCTGGTGCCAGCAGTGAATCTATAGAGACTCACTTTTACTGCCACTACACCAGCACCAAACCATTTTTAAAACTGAAAGAATTTAATAAAACTTTCTCAGCCTTTGATTTGGTCTGGCAACGTACTGCAACTACGAAAAAATTTTCCGGTAAAACTGTATAACTTCATCAGCTAAACCTTCAATTTTTCCTGATGCTCCTTGCGTCAATAAAACTGACGCAACGACATCAAGCTCTGGCCGACGGGCCCTTCCATCTGGACTTCGTCGTTTTAACTCATCATGAATGCGATTTCTCGCATTCGAAACAAGTACCAATGCTTCAGGCGTAATAGGAACTTTTACAACATCTTCATTCAATGGTAATTCAACCATTTCATGTCCATCAAATTTGTAAAGTTTTCCTTTTTCATAAAGATCAGATTGCTTTGGGTTTTTTGTAGATTCAACTTCGTCTTCAATCATTTTAGTTTCCTCATGTGTTAAATAAAAAAGTATTGTTTGTAATTCAAAAATTATTGCTTTAACCCACATTCGAGCAAGACTTGCCCTGGCGTTGGTTGCCACACATCTGCTGCACCGGTTGGCTCCACCGGAAAACACACAGCGGAACTACCGTTATTGATGATCCATTCAAATTTCAAGAATGGGCCAGAGTTTCGCTTTCGCGCTACTCAGAATAAAGTGTGGGGGGCCGCCAAGCCCCCCACTCCATCCCGGCCAAGGGATGTCACTACGCAAACAACGCATTCGGGGCCGCCAAGCCCCGTTAAGCGCGCTTTTACCGCCGATCCAGCCTTTCGTTACTCATGTTGACCCGTAATCAGTGAGCCAAAATTTTCAAACACTACTCAGCCAGTC
>JANYFI010000850.1 GCA_025362765.1 Ferruginibacter sp.
CCATTATTCCAGTTGCCGGCGCAGGCACAAAATTGCGTCCACACACTTACACACAGCCCAAGGCGCTGATTCCCTTAGCGGGAAAAACTATTTTGAGTATTATAGTTGATCAGTTGCATGAGGCCGGCATCAATGATTTTATATTTATAGTAGGCTATCTCGGCGAAAAAATTCAGGATTATGTAAAGGCGAAATATCCACACCTTACCTGCCATTTTGTATACCAAAATGAAAGGTACGGAACAGGCCACGCCATTGATCTTGCCAAAGAAATTATTGGCAGTGAAGAAGTGTTTATCGTATTGGGTGATACCATCGCAGAGTACGATGTAAAGCAAACATTGAGTGTGCCCTATTCTATGCTAGGGGTAAAAAAAGTAGATGATCCACGCAATTTTGGCGTGGCTGAAATTGAAGAGGATGGCTTTATCAGCCGGGTGGTAGAAAAGCCCGCCATTCCAAAAAGCAATATGGCGCTGGTGGGAATTTATAAAATAATGGAGACCGACCTGTTATTTACCTGCCTTAAAAAAATTATAGAGAAAAAGGATATCGCCCGCGATGAACTTAGTCTTACTGATGCCATTGAATGTATGATACAAGGTGGTACAAAATTCAAATCATTTAAAGTACAGAACTGGTTTGATTGCGGTAAAAAAGAAACATTGCTGGAATCCAACGCAACTTTGCTGAAAAAATTCGGGGGCAAAGTACCAGAGCAGCACCTGTATGAAAATACCATTATTATTCCCCCGGTTAGCATTGGCGAAGGATGTGATATTAAAAATTCTGTTATCGGGCCCAATGTTACCATTGGTGACAGTACCTTATTAAACTACACAATTGTTAAAGAATCCATCATTGGCTCATTTTCAAAATTGTATGATGTGGTGCTGGATGATTCTTTAATTGGCAGCGATACAGGGATTAAAGGCGAAACAAGGTCGTTGAACATTGGTGATAACACAGATATCGATCTTGGCTAATCATTAGTTTTTTTGATTTGATTATTGAATATAGCTTAGCAACACATGTCATCTTTCTCCAACAGAATTACGCAGCTTTTTGAAATTGATTATCCCATCGTGCAGGCTGGCATGGTATGGGCCAGCGGCTGGCGGTTGGCAAGTGCGGTCAGCAATGTCGGAGCATTGGGGCTTATTGGCAGTGGCAGCATGTATCCCGAAATATTAAAAGAGCACATTCAAAAATGCAGGGCTGCCACGGATAAACCTTTCGGGGTAAATGTACCCTTGCTATATCCCAACATAGAACAGCACATTCAAATTGTTATAGAAGAAAAAGTGCCGGTGGTGTTTACCTCGGCCGGCAACCCGGCAACCTGGACCCCAAAACTAAAAGGTGCCGGCATTAAAGTGGTACACGTGATAAGCAGCAGCAAATTTGCCCTAAAAGCACAGCAGGCTGGCTGCGATGCCGTGGTGGCAGAAGGTTTTGAAGCAGGTGGGCATAATGGAAGGGAAGAAACTACCACCCTGGTATTGGTACCTGCAGTGTGCAAAGCGGTTACCATACCGGTAATTGCAGCGGGCGGCATTGCTACCGGAAGACAAATGCTGGCGGCAATGGTGTTGGGGGCAGAAGGTATCCAGTCAGGCAGTCGTTTTGTTGCCAGCGAGGAATCATCTTCTCATCAAAATTTTAAGGAAGCGGTTATTCATTCACTGGAAGGCGACACGCAATTATCATTAAAACAACTGACACCAGTACGTTTGATGAAGAATAAATTTTTTAAAGAGGTACAACAAGCCGAACTGAATGGCGTTTCTGTTGACGTATTACAAAGTTTATTGGGAAAAGGCAGGGCGAAGAAAGGAATGTTTGAGGGCGACCTGGAAGAAGGTGAACTGGAAATAGGGCAGGTAAGTGCTTTGATAAAAACCATTGAGTCCGCCGGGAATATTGTACAGGAGCTGTGGAATGAGTTTGAATTGGCTTTAAGGCATCCGCTGAAATAAATTATTATATTTGCTTAGTTTCAACATTATTGTTCATTAACCCATCCAAAATGCAGTGTATTTTTAAGTTTGTAGTGAAGAAGCTTGCAATGGTGTTATTCAGTGTAACGTTTCTCTCCATAACTGCTCATAGTCAAACAACTGACCCGGTTCCACAAAATCTGCAGGATTTGCTACCTCCCGGCGTTAATCCTACGCAAATGACGAAATCGGGTTTTGACAGCTATTTTAAAGATAATAACCAGGTTCAAAATAAAAATGGCGCTGACAGAAACAAAGAAAACCCTTCTATTACCCGAAGGCCGGAAAACAAATTACTCGACAAAGACAGCATATTGAATGACAATGCGAAGAGAATAAGCAACACGGCTACCAAAACTTTCGGCACCGACGTATTTCAAAATTCATCTTCGTACGATATTGGAGAATTATCCACACCTCCGCTTGACTATCCCATTGGAGTTGGCGATCACATTGTGGTGGCATTGTGGGGAGGTAGTGAATACCAGGGTGATTATATTGTGGCACGCGACGGAGCTATTTTTCCTAACGGCTTGGGTAAAATTTCCGTGCAGGGATTGACTTTTGAAACGGCCCGTTCTCTTATCTATGCCAGGTTTAAAAGCGTAGTACCGGCCAATACCAATATACAGGTTACTTTAGGCCAGCCACGTACCATCAATGTAAATGTAGGCGGCGAAGTTGACAAGCCTGGTCCTGTAACGGTGTCTGCTTTTTCTAACGCCTATAACGTAATTGGCCTGGCAAGAGGTATTACAGAGTTTGGAAGTGTAAGGGATATACAAATTAAGCGCAATGGAAAAGTGATTGAAACAATAGACGTGTACAAATACCTTACTTCAGGCGAAATGGAAAACCGCATTTACCTGCAAAACAATGATTTTGTTTTTGTGGGTAATAATGTGTTGAAAGTACTCGCCACAGGACAATTTAAACGCCCGATGTATTATCAACTCAAAAAAGACGAAGGCATAAAAGCACTGATTAAATTTTCAGGAGGCTTTACACCTGAAGCACTCACTTCGGCTGTAAAGGTTATCAGAACCGAAAATGAAGACCAGGTAATTCATGATGTAAATGCAACTGCTATTATAAAATTGACTAACCAGGATTATGAACTAAAAGACGGAGATGTAGTAAGAGCAGAACTGGTAAAAGAAGGCCTGGTGAACAAACTCGAAATAAAAGGTACGGTAAAATATCCGGGTATTTATGAACTAAGAAAAAATGACCACCTGTTTGACGTTATAAACAGGGCGGGGGGGGTCACAAAAAGTACTTACCTGGCAAGGGCCTATATATTTCGCGGGGCGGGAGATTCCACCAGTATAAAATCAGACAAACTACAGGTAAACCTGACCGATTTTCAAAACAGTAATGGTGCCTCCAGCGTCAATAATGTCTTATTAATGCCCAATGATATTATTCAACTTTTTTCAGGCAACGAATTTGGCGACCAGGAATTCGTTGATATTTTTGGTGAAGTAAGAAAGGAAGGGCAGGTTAGAAAATATGGTGGCATGACACTGCAAGATTTGCTGTACCTCTCAGGCGGCTTAAAGCAATCCGCAGAATACGGCCGCCTGGAAATTTCGAGTATAGTGGATGTAGATTCTGCCAGGCAAGGTTTAAAACCAACGCTTAACATCATTAAAACCTACGCCATAAAGCCTAATCTTGAACTGGATTCTGTAGCTTCAGGCATTGTTTTAAAACCGTATGACCAGGTTTTTGTGAGAAAAAACCCCAACTTTGAATTACAGCAAAACGTGCAGATGCTGGGGCTTGTAAAATATGCAGGCTATTATTCCCGGCTAGATAAATATGAACGGTTGTCGTCTTATATTGAGCGGGCAGGAGGTATACAGGAAAATGCCAATATCGGTGGCGCTATCCTGTTTAGAAAAAAGACCGATTATCTGCGGGAAAAAATTCTGTACAAACCTAAAAGAGATTCGCTCGGTAATATTATTAAAGATAGTATCACGGCAAGCCTTGAAGAACCGGTTAGCATCGATCTATACAAAGCAATGCACGCTAAAAATTCTGCGCATGATATTGTGCTGCAAGAAGGTGATGTAGTGTATATCCCTGAAATAAATCCATTTATTACCGTGCGGGGAAAAGTACAATCACCTTTAAAAATTACTTTTGATAAAGACCATACCAACCTGGGTTATTATATAGACAGGGCAGGGGGCTTTGGCGTGAAGCCATGGCGTAAAAGAGTATATGTTACTTACGCCAACGGAAAAAGTATGCGTACAAAAAATATTTTGTTCTTTCATTTATATCCAAAAGTTGAGGAAGGGTCAACCATTATGGTACCTTCAAGACCTGAAAATAAAGATTTCTCCAATGCTGCGGGAACGGCACTTACAACCGCCATACCATTGGTTATTACTTACCTGATTTTTAAGATTAAATAAAAAAAATTGACAAGTCCAGAATTAATAAAAGGCATTTTCATTAAACTGCGTAAATATAAAATACTTGTACTGGCTGCAGGTATTTTTGTAGCACTGTTATTTTTCTTTTATGCAAGGGTAGGTCGCCCGGTATATACCGCAAAGGCCACCGTTTTTCCATTGTCCAATCAATCAGAAAATTCAATTTCAAGCAGCGCATTAAGTGGGCTTTTGGGGATAGAAAGTTCTTCAAAAAGTTTCAGCAGCGAAGCCTCAATCAACATCGTTGAACTTACCCTGAGTCGTAATGTAAAACAAAAAGTAGCGGCTACCCGTTTACCGCAGTTTGGCAATAAAACAATTGCTGAATTGCTGATTGATGACCAGAACAACCATTCTTTTTTTTGGGAGAAGCCGCAAAAAATGTCGGCAGATAGTGAGGCGTTGGCTTCTATAGGCGCCGATATTTTGACCGAAGACCTGACCGCGAAAATGAGTAAAAACGGTATACTGGAAATATATTTCAGCAATCCAAACAAACCGCTGATTACGCCAATTACAAATGTGGTGATAGATAAATTATCGCAGTTTTATATTGACCTTAAAATTTCAAAGGCGCTGGCGGATTATAACTTTACCGCAAATAAAATTGATTCGCTGGAAGGCATGCTAAGCAGGGTAGATAAAAAAGCAGTTGTAATGCAAAACACTACTTTCTTTACTCCAGACAGGCTGGAATATGGGTTGCCAAAGGAAAATTTATCCATGGAAAAAAGCCGGATAATAAGGCAACGGGATTTATCCGTCAACAACCGTGAAGAAGCCACCTGGCGTTTACAAAAAGCTACTCCTATTATTTCTGTACTCGATCAACCAACAGAACCATTTTCAATAACCAAAAACTCGTCTATTTTATTTGGTATTGGTGGCTTTGTAGCAGGTAGCCTGGTTTGTATATTATTTTTGTTGAGCGGACTGATTTACAGGTACACAAAATCTGAAATTTATAAAAGTATTTTCGGTGATGGGCTTTAATTGTCATTGGCATTATGATTTTCTGAAAGCCCATTTAAACATTTCTTTCCAGCTCGCTTTTTTGCCATACATTAAAATACCCGTTCTGTAAATTTTAGCTGCGAGCCAGGTGGTGAATAAAAAACCTACAATCAGCAAAGCCATGGAAAGCACCAGTTGCTGCCAGGGCACGCCGCTTGGAATACGGGCCATCATCACAATGGGAGAAGTAAATGGTATCATACTGGCCCAAACCATTATGGTGCTGTCGGGTGTATTTAAATTACTGGTCATGATAATGAACGCAAAAATAATCGGCATTGTAATGGGCAACATCAGTGATTGCGCTTCCTGCGGATCTTCGTTAATTACACTTCCAATCGCCGCAAACAGGGATGCGTAAAAAAGATACCCCCCCAGAAAATAAAACACAAAACAACTGATGATCAGTGACCAGTTGACATTGCTTACAGTTTGTTTAATATCCATCAGTTTCATAGCCATGGCGCTGTTGCCTCCCATCGGCATGTTCTTATTCATTTCGCCTGCCTGCTGCATCAATTCGTGGGGAACAAAAGCGCCGATTGCAGTAGACAAAATCATAATTAGCACAATCCATAAAAAAAACTGCGTGAGCCCAACGGCGGCAATACCAAGTATTTTACCCATCATCAATTGAAATGGTTTTACACTGCTTACAATTACTTCCGCAATCCTGTTTGTTTTTTCCTCCATTACGCCCCGCATTACCATGGCGCCAAAAATAAACATAGTGATATAAATAAGGATACCGCTGCCAAAACCTACACCGTAATTTAACTGGGCGTTTACTTCTTTTGATTTTCCTTTTTCTGAGGGGAGCCGGTTCTCTACCGTAAAAGCGCCGTTTGCTTGCTTGCTGATACTATCCAGTGTTTCCTTACGGATACCTTTTTTTTGCAACTGGTTTATCTCGTAAGCCCTGTCCAGCTTGCTTTCTATCATGCCCTGCGCATCAATGCCCAGTTGCTTTTTTGAATGGATGGTAAATTTTCTTGTGACTGTATCGTTGTTTAAATTCAATACCGCATCGTATCCTTTACTGGAAAAATTGGTACTGTCAACATTGGTGGCAAAATCAAAAATTAATCTAACAGAATCGCCTTTTAGATTTGCTTTAAAAATGCCAGGGTCATTTATTACCGCAATTTTTTTAAGTTTTTCTTTTGACGACATGGCAAAAAATGCGCTGCCAAAAATAAATAACAGCATTACAATCGGCAATAAAAAAGTTGATAATAAAAATGTTTTATTGCGAACCCTGGTAAAGTATTCTCTCTTCAAAATCAGCCAGATCTTATTCATATAGGTTGATGTAAATAGGTAATAAAAAATTAATTGATTGTTTGAAATTGCCTTGCTTCAGGAGTGCCTTCCACTAGCTGAATAAAAATTTCATTAAGCGTGGGTAATACTTCGTTAAAGGAATTAACAGCAATGCCCTGGCTGATAAAAAATTTCAACACATCGTTGGTGCTGCTGTCATGCAATAATTTCAGCAGCAACTCATCCGGCTGATGCTTAATTACTTCAAAAATATAAGTCATTAAATTATGTGCGGTTGTGCTGGCACCAAGGCGATAAACGTTTTGCTTGAATTGATTTTTTATTCCTGTAACAGAACCATCTAATATTTTTTTTCCTTTATTCACCAGCACGATATGATCACAAATTTCTTCAACCTGTTCCATACGATGGGTGCTAAAAATAACAGTGCTGCCATTTTTTGCCAGATTAAAAATTTCATCTTTTATCAGGTTGGCATTAACGGGATCAAGGCCGCTAAAAGGTTCATCCAGGATAATTAATTCAGGCTCGTGCAAAACAGTGGTAACAAATTGTAATTTCTGACTCATGCCTTTGCTAAGGTCTTCTACCTTTTTGTTCCACCAGCTTTCCATTTCAAACTTTACAAACCAGGCTTTTATTTTTGTCATCGCATCGGCCCTGCTCAACCCTTTTAATTGTGCCAGGTAAAGTGCCTGTTCGCCAAT
>JANYFI010000002.1 GCA_025362765.1 Ferruginibacter sp.
CTACAAAAACGTTTATTATCCACAATCCATCATTACCAATTCAATATTTTATGTTTAAATTCTACCATTGCCCGGTCATTGTGCTGTTTATAATGATGCACAATTTTGCAGCAGTTGCACAAACACAATTGGAGTTTGGACTCAACAGTTATACAGGGCCATCTTCGGCTCCCACTACAGCATCTCTGTCAGCTACAATGCTAAAAAATACTACCGGAAAAATTTTCGATACGTACTTACCAACTATTACCGTAAATGCGACGTGGTCTGATCAACAATATAATAACGTTACAGGATTGCCGGCAGGTAATGCCAGCGGCTCGTGTTTTGGTGCACAAACTAATCTCTCTGCAAAAACTGCTGCAAGTTCCCCGGTATTTTCCGCCCTTGGCAGCATATCAGTTCCCGCACCGGCTTTGTTTACTTCGGCCCCATACGGTATTTCCGGAACGGGCATCGATACTGCAAATAATTATGGATTTAACTGCTTTACCACTTCGGAACCTTTGTACGCATCAGCCAGCAGTAGCAATTCAAGATATTACTACAGTAGCCTGACTTTAAACTTTAGCCGGCCGGTAGATAATCCTGTATTGCACATTGCAGGTCTGGGCGACGCAGAGGGCAGCCTGGGATTTTCTACAGAGTTGGAATTGCAAACAACAGGTGTTGTGCTTGATAAATTATCCGGTAACGGTGTGTTTGCAGTAACAGGCAATGAAATTTTAAATTCAGCTACCACCATTAACGCCATATCAGGCGGTATTTCTGCTACCACCGGCGCTGCAAGCGGCAGTGTAAGGGTAACAGGAACCAGGATAACTACACTGGTATTTAAAGTGTACATGCGTGGAGACGGCGGCGGTAGCAACTGGAGCAGTGCGACCCATTGGACAGGCGACAATTGGTTGTTGGGAGTTTCAATGAGTACACCTGTTATTACAGGATCTATATTTGAGGATGCAAATGGCCTCGAGGGCAATCCCATCAACACGATAGATGGCACGCCAACTAATATAGGAGGCCAGTTGTTTGTTAACCTTGTAGATCACCAGGGCAATGTTGTACTTTGCAACCCGGTTGAATCTGATGGCAATTACAAGTTTCAGGATTTGCTACCGGCGGCTTACCCTGCTAATTACAGTATCATTTTAAGTAATACCGAAGGCGTGGCGGGCGATGCAGCACCCGCACCAGCATTCCCTTCCGGTTGGGTAAATACCGGCGAGTTTTTGGGTGCAGGAGCTGGAAACGATGGAACAGTAAACGGGATATTGCCCGCAGTAATATTGGCTAATGCCTCAGCAGTGATGTCGAATGCAGTATTCGGTATTGAACAACTCCCAAATACAACTCCAAAATTAAAGACATATGCGTCCAATACGCCCGGCAACCTTTATACGGTGCCTGGCTTTACCGGTACCGACCCTGAGCAGGGAGCGTTGGGAAGCGGCAGTACTTTTATGGTGAACACCCTACCCATTGGAGGAACGCTGTATTACGATGGTATAGTGGTAACTTCATCCCAGGTAATCGGCAACTTTATTTCATCGAAATTAACCATTGATCCCCTGGATGCTACCCTTACCACTTCATTTACCTATTCAGCAATTGATGCAGCCGGACAGGTGGATCAAAGTCCTGCCACAATCACCCTAAACTGGAGTTCAGTTTTAGCTGTGAATCTGCTTGATTTCACCTTGTCTAAAAGCGGGCAAACGGCACTGCTGCAATGGACTACCAGCCAGCAGGAGAATGCAAGTTATATGGAGATTGAGCGTTCTGACAATGGCAATAATTTTGCTTCTATTAAAAGGTTTAATGCCACAGGGAATAGTTTTACAGTTAACAAATATGATTTTACCGATGAGTCACCATTGACGGACAAAAATTTCTACCGGCTTAAGTTTGTAAGTACCAACGGAAGCATTCAGTATAGCGTAACCAAACTTATTTTATTCACAGCTACGGGTACAGTTTTTACCTTTCCAAACCCGGTACAATCACAACTTACACTGATGTTGTCTGGTCACTGGTTAACAGGTGCTGTCAATATCGAAGTATACAATCAGCTTGGTCAAAAAGTGCTTGCTAAACAAGTAGTGCATCCTCAGCAACAGGAGCACCTTGACCTGCATAGCCTTCGGGATGCGCTTTACATTTTAAAGTTAACTGCCAGGGATAATACAACTGCTTTCATAAATATTAGTGTCACTAAATAACACCTGCCTTATTGGGAAGGTTGGAAATTAAGATCTAAGCCGTATTACTTATACCGCCCATCGTTATCAGTCCATCATCTTTTTTTCTGCCATTAGTAGAAACGGTATTCTTAAGATGGCAGCCTGCTTATTGTACGAAAAGCCTTTTGATAAATTCCTTTTGGTGTACAAGCTACCAGGATATTTGACAAACAGGCTTTAGAGGTAGCTGTAATTAATCGCAATATTTTTACCTCCGTTTTGTATTCTTCAGGCACCATTCTTTCCATTTTTATAAACAGGTCGTGCAACCACTCCGCATGGTTGAAGTTGATATATTGCAATTTTTTTTAGGGAGGATGCGGCATGGTATGCGAAGATTTTTTGAAAATGAAATGGACTTGCATTCACTTTTACAGCTTCCTTGTCAAGTTAATGGTGCGCTTTTAAATTTTGCTGTATAGAGTTAATTACTTTGGCAATGCGGTAATAGCTAATCTCTTCCTGTGCTATAATAATTCCTGATTTTATACAAATGTAAAATGGTTTCTGTCCATGTCAATCCTAAAACTTGCCCACCTTTAATTGTTTTACCTTATATTTTAGTAGCTTGTTTTAACCGGATTGCAGCGTATATTATCAAGTTTAGATTGCGGTACAACATGAACTACAGCACTAGCCACATAACAAATGAATTCATGGTAAGAAGAGTAAGAGTACGGTTGCGAATCCTTAATTTAGTATTTCAAGTTTAATTTATTTTTTATGTCAACACGAAGAAAATTTTTACAAAGTTCGGTATTGGGTTCGGCAGCAGTTTTAGCCGGTAATAAATTAATGGCTGCAAAAAATGTACTTCATGCACCCGTTTTAAATAATCCTATTGTTATTTCCACCTGGGATTTTGGTAAGGCAGCCAATGCGGGTGCATGGGAAGTATTACAAAAAGGTGGCCGGGCAGTGGATGCGGTGGAAGCAGGTGTAAGGATTCCTGAAGCAGATGAATCCAATCAGAGTATTGGGTACGGCGGTTTGCCCGACAGGGATGGAAAAGTAACGCTGGATGCCTGCATCATGGATGAGTTTTACAATTGCGGATCTGTTATGGCGCTGGAACACATTGTGCATCCCATTTCAGTTGCAAGGATGGTGATGGATAAAACACCACACATTATTTTGGCAGGCGACGGCGCCCTGCAATTTGCATTGGCCAACGGTTTTAAAAAAGAAAATTTGCTGACTGCCAAAAGTGAACACGACTGGAAAGAATGGTTAAAGACGGCAAAATATGCACCCGTAAAAAATATCGAAAATCAATTGTACGATAAAAGCAAGGATCCGATGCCAGGAGGGATCAAAAACCACGATACCATTGGTATGCTTGCAATAGATGCTGCAGGTAATTTGGGTGGCGCCTGCACTACCAGTGGCATGGCCTACAAAATTCATGGCAGGGTAGGTGATTCTCCCGTAATTGGTGCAGGTTTGTATGTAGACAATGAAGTCGGCGGTGCAACAGCAACAGGTGTAGGAGAAGAAGTAATACGCATTGTAGGCGGCCATTTAATAGTAGAATTAATGCGCCAGGGTTTAAGCCCCGAAGCTGCCTGTAAAGAGGGCTGCGAGCGCATTATTAAACGCAATCCTAAAAAGGCAAAAGAAGTGCAGGTAGGTTTTTTAGC
>JANYFI010000014.1 GCA_025362765.1 Ferruginibacter sp.
GTGCCAGCAACGATTTACAGCAAATAACCAAGATTGCCTATAGCATGATTACTGTATATGGAATGAATGATAAAGTAGGGAACATCAGTTATTATGATCCTAACCAGGAGAATACTTTTACCAAACCATTCAGTGAAGAAACGGGTAAGATGATTGATGAAGAAGTGCGCAATTTGATAAATCTGGCATATGTAAGAACCAAGGAATTGCTTTTACAGAAAAAAGGAGAAGTGGAATTGCTGGCGAAAGAATTGCTGAAAAAAGAAGTATTGTTTAAAAGTGACGTGGAAGCATTGATTGGCAAAAGACCATTTGAAGAAAAAAAGGCGCTGGATATAAAACCCGAAGACTACGTGTCCACTGAACCCGACACGGCATTGCCCGAAGAGTTAAAAAATCCGCCGCAAATTTAATTAGGATGGCTACCTCAACCGCAAAAGAAAATATACTAAACAGCATAAAGCAGGCACTGGGTACTCCGGTGCCTTTGCCTTTTGAATTAAATAATGAAAAAGCACCTGTTTTTCAGCCTGCAGGCGAAGAACTCGAAATTATTTTTGCTGAAAATTTTACCAAACTACAGGGCAAGTTTATTTTTTGTGCAGATGAAAATGAATTGCATGTACAACTCAGTAAACTGATTGGCGTTAAAGAATGGATGAAAATTTATTGCTGCGAAAATCAGTGGAACGCTTTATACAGCAACACCATTACGCTGGAAAGCTGCGATGCTGCCATAACAGGCTGTGAGTTTTTAGTGGCCAGAACCGGCACCATTGTAATGAGCGCAGCGCAGCAAAGTGGCCGCACAGTGAGTGTGTATGCGCCAATACATATCTGCATTGCATTCAGTAATCAACTGGTGTATGATATAAAAGACGCATTGCAATTGCTGAAAGAAAAGTACACGGCCATTCCTTCACTAATTACTTTTGCCAGCGGCCCAAGCCGTACGGCAGATATTGAGAAAACACTGGTTACCGGTGTGCATGGCCCTAAAGAAGTATATTTGTTTTTGGTGGATAAGCCGGTTTAAATTCAAAACTACAACTAGCCAATTTATCGTGACAAAGAAGCAATAACAATGAATCTACACCCCAATAAAAATATTTATTTTCTCTCCGACTTTCATCTCGGCTCACCCAATCCCGCAGCCAGTTTGCAACGGGAAAAAAGAATTGTTAAGTTTTTGGAAAGCATAAAAAATGATGCGGAACAAATTTTTATAGTGGGAGATATGTTTGACTTTTGGTTTGAATATAAATATGTAGTGCCACGAGGTTACACCAGATTGCTGGGCAAGCTGGCGGAGCTTACCGATGCCGGTATTAAAATTCATTTTTTTGTGGGCAATCACGATATGTGGATGCGGGATTATTTTCAAACAGAATTAAACATCCCGGTGTATTTTGAACCTGCCTTTTTTGAGTTTAATGGCAAGAGATTTTTGGTAGGCCATGGTGATGGGCAGGGGCCGGGCGACCATGGCTATAAGTTTTTAAAGAAGATTTTCAGGAACCCGCTTTGCCAATGGGCTTTTGGCATTTTGCCGCCTTATGTTGGATTGGGTATCGCCAATTATTTTTCACAAAAGAGCAGAGAGCAGGCCAAAAAAAAAGAAGAAGTATTTTTAGGCGAAGAAAATGAATGGCTCATTATTTACGCCAAAGAAGTATTACAAAAAGAAGCGGTGAATTATTTTATTTTTGGTCACCGGCATTTGCCGATTGATTTCGCTTTAAATGAAACCAGCCGTTATATCAACCTTGGCGAGTGGATTAATTTTGACAGCTACGCAGTATTTGACGGAACAACCACCTCACTGAAATATTTCAACAAATGATGCCACGAAAAAAAATAATATTGTTTTTTTGTTTCAGTTTGCTAACCGGCGTTGCCTTTGCACAAAGCGATTCTTCTTTTGTATTAATCAAAACATATCCAGGGGACTATGCTTATTTTACCATTGATAACCTTGATAATATTTACCTGCTCAGCAATACTAATGCGTTAAAAAAGATTAGTCCCAATGGTGATTCTGTCGTGTTTAACGAAGTGCGTAAATATGGAAAACTATTTTCTATTGATGCAACCAATCCCTTAAAAATTTTACTGTACTATAAAAATTTTTCTACCGTGGTTGTAATGGACAGGTTTTTGAATATCCGTAATACCATCAACCTCAGGCAACAAAATATTTTTAAAGTAAAAGCCATTGCCGCCTCCTACGATAATAATATTTGGGTGTTTGATGAAGGCGATGCCACGCTGAAAAAAATTGATGACAATGGTGCTGTATTGATGAGCTCTGTTGATTTTAGAAATTTATTTGACAGTACACCGTCGCCGGAGCAAATTTTAGACCGCGATAAATTTCTTTATCTCTACGACATCGCCAAAGGATTTTATACATTTGACTATTACGGATCGTTTAAATCAAGGATTCCTTTTTTAAACTGGACCAGCACCGATGTAATAGCCGGCACCTTATATGGTTTTAGCGATCATATACTGAAACAATATAAACCCGGTTCCTTAAATTTAAAAGAATATACATTGCCTGTTTCCTTCAACAATGCGCTGCAAATAAAGGCAGGCAACAACAAATTATTTGTGTTGCAAAAAGATGGGCTGCAGCAATATTTAATAAAGTAATAAGGTGCATTGTAATATTTTTAAACTATGGATTTTTTAGACAAGATTTACTTCGACAATACGCTCCGTAGCTATCTTGAAGTGGGCGGCACAATCCTGCTGGTGTTGCTGTTAAAGCGTTATTTATCCCGTTACCTGGTATCATTATTTTTTCGGCTGGTTAAAAGAGTTTGGAAAACCGTTAATAAAAAAAACTTTGTAGACCTTGTTGTTGGCCCTTTCGAATGGTTTTTGGTGTTGCTGATTTCCGTATTTGCCATCGACAAATTAAATTTTCCGGATATTCTGCTTTACACGTTGTATGGACATACAACGGCTGATATTGTTGCACGAATTGGAACAGGAATTATTATTACGTCATTTATTTTATTGGTATTACGACTGATAGATTTTATAGCCTTTGTGCTGGAGGATAGAGTCAATCTTACACCGGATGCAAGAGACAACCAACTGGTAGTTTTTTTACGCGATTTTTTAAAAGTTGTTGTTGGCATCATTGGCGTATTAATTATTGTAAAAGCCTGTTTCAATCAGCCATTGGGCAATTTATTAACAGGCCTTAGTTTGGTTGGTGCCGCACTGGCATTGGGTGCCAAAGAAAGTCTCGAAAATTTAATTGCCTCGTTTATTATATTTTTCGACAAACCTTTTTTTACAGGCGATACGGTTAAAGTGAATAATATTACCGGCAGGGTGGAGAAGATCGGTTTGCGCAGCACAAGAATTTTAACCGGTGATAAAACCATTGTTACCATGCCCAACAAACAAATGGTGGATTCTATTGTAGACAACTGGAGTATGCGCACCCAGCGCCGGGCAGAAACTATCCTGGAATTATCGGTAAAAACACCACTCGAAAAAGCTGAAAGTATCATTGCGGCGATAAAAAAAATATTAGCTGGCAACGGACCAAAATTATTATCCTACACGGTTGTTTTAAGGGATATCAGCAAAAACGGCCTGGTAATTTTTATTGAGTATTTTACCGGTCCTATTGACTTCAGTGAATTTGATGCGTTGAGGCAAACCAATAACCTGCAGATAAAAAAGGTGTTGGAAGAAACTGAAGTAGAATTTTCAGGCGAACCTGGCAAAATTGTGGTTATAAATGATGGAAAGAAAGATTAAAATAGCTTCAGAAACTTTATTAGCAGACAGTCGACAAAAGCGCTTCAAATTTTTGAAGGCTAATTCGTGTAATTAGTAAAAAATTCGTGTAATCAGATTTATAAGTTCGCCTTCAATTCATGTAAAAAATCCTTTAGCTTTTTAAGCGCCGCGATGGATGTAAATTTCTCGTCGGCTTTTTTATTGTGTTTTATAAATTCCTTGGCGCCTTCCATGGTATATTTTCGTTCCCGCATTAAATGATAAATGAGCTGGATATTTTTAATGTCTTCCGGCCTGAAGAGACGGTCGCCTTTGCCATTTTTCTTTGGCTTTAATACATCAAACTCATTTTCCCAAAGGCGTATCAGCGACTGGTTTACCTTAAACATGGTCGCCACTTTACCAATGGAATAATACATTTTCTGAAACAAAATTTCATCTGCGGGAATGTCAAGCAAATCAACACCCGCACTCATTTCCTTCAAACTTTTTCTGCCCCGGGTCGATTTTTGTTTTATCACCGAAACTTCCACAGGTAAGTCAATTATCTTTTCGGTAACCGGCTCACTTTTTACTATAGCTTTTTTTGCGGGCAACGCAGATTGCTCAATGTTATCAAAATCAAATGCTATTTGTGTTTGTAAAGCCATGTAATAAATAGGTATAAAAATAGATTTTTTTTAACGGATTTGAAACTAAACTGCGGGGTAACTTTTAGTCAAAACTTTTTGCGCTGCCGGTGGCGGCGATTTTTAACACGCGGTCGTATTGTTCGGCATTCAGGTCGTTGTAGAAAAAGTAAACCGGGTCAACTTTGCGGCCATTGATATGCACCTCATAATGG
>JANYFI010000029.1 GCA_025362765.1 Ferruginibacter sp.
TTTGGCTTCCTGCTTTAATTCGATCACGTGTAATTGGGGAAAGGTTTTTTCAAACTCCTCCAGCAGGTACCGGCTGTCATCAAATGAATTATCATCCACAACAATTACCTCATGTGGCGCCGGATATTTTTGTACCAGTGAACCGGGAAGATTTTTAGCAAGATTAGCAGCTTCGTCCCTGGCGCAAATAATAACAGATACAGGATTTCTTTGTATGTAAACATTAGAAAACTGTTTGTGAGCTGTTAACCTAGAAAAGAAAAACAAGTAGTAAAAAAGCTGGATAAAAGTAAAAGCACAAAGTATGATAAAAATAATGCCATGCCAGTGCATCAACAGTTGGTTAAGGTTCATAGCCGCAAAAGTAATACTAAAATAAGTGTTGACAGGTGACAGATAACTAATAATTATGGCTTACTTGTTAATGACGCCTGTTTGAAGAGGCCTGTATTTTATGCAATACTATTGATACACAATAAGTTTATAAAATACCCTGGCTGGTGATGATTGTATTTTAATGAAGCAATAAGCAATAATTTTGCCTGCTATCCGGTAACGGCAAAATGGCTTTTTTTATGGCAGCACTCACATTTGAATTACAATACACAGATACTGCAACGAAGGCAAGAGCAGGAAAAATATCCACAGATCACGGGGTGATTGAAACGCCGATTTTTATGCCCGTTGGTACTGCTGGCAGCGTAAAAGCAGTAACTCAACAACAATTGTATACTGAAGTAAAGGCGCAGATTATATTGGGCAACACCTATCATTTGTACTTGCGTCCCGGTCTGGATATTTTAGCAGCTGCCGGTGGTTTGCACCAGTTTAACGGGTGGCACAAACCCATACTAACCGATAGCGGTGGCTACCAGGTTTTTTCATTGGCCAACAACCGGAAACTTACGGAAGAGGGTGCTATTTTTCAAAGCCATATTGACGGCAGTAAACATTTGTTTAGTCCGGAAAAAGTAATGGATATTCAGCGCATCATAGGCGGCGATATTATTATGGCTTTTGATGAATGTCCGCCTTACCCCAGCGAGTATGCTTATGCCAAAAAAAGCATGGAACTTACCCATCGCTGGTTGCAAAGATGTTTAGCCCGTTTTAATGAAACCCCTGACCGGTACGGTTACACGCAGAATTTATTTCCTATTATACAGGGAAGTACCTATAAAGATTTACGTACTGCGTCAGCTGAATTTATAGCCTCGCAAAATGCAACGGGCAATGCAATCGGTGGATTGAGCGTGGGCGAACCAATAGAAATGATGTATGAATTTACGGAGCATTGCTGTGATATTTTACCAGCGCAAAAACCACGTTACCTGATGGGTGTTGGAACGCCCTGGAATATACTGGAGTGCATCGGGTTAGGCATTGATATGTTTGATTGCGTAATGCCCACCCGCAACGGCAGAAACGCCATGTTATTTACCAGCAAAGGCGTTATCAATATTGATAATAAAAAATGGGAAAAAGATTTTTCGCCCATTGATGATGGCATTGATTGTGACATGAGCAGTTATTATAGCAAAAGTTATTTAAGGCATTTGATGAAAGCAAAAGAATACCTTGGCCTTACCATTGCCAGTGTGCACAATTTGGCTTTTTACCTTTGGCTGGTGGGGGAGGCCCGCCAACATATTATTGCCGGTGATTTTAAAAGCTGGAAAGAAGCCATGGTACCGCAATTGCAGCATAGGTTGTAGTGTTTTAACGGGTTGAATAAAGAAAATGGTCATAGAAAAAAAGTGGCAAAAAATATCGTCGCCAACACAATAATTGAGTTTTGGGTAACCTATGTTTTAAATTTATCTTTAAAATATCATTTTAAAAATAATTTCAAATGACTAGAAGATTATTTTATTTGCTGTTGGTTTTGGCAATGCCTTTTGCTATTAACGCTCAGTCAACGCCAGCAGCTCCAATGAATTTGCCAAAAGATGCGCCGGTAAATGTTAGTATTGCGGATGCTAAAAGCGGTAACCTGCTAAGTAGTGAGATTGTGATCTTTAAAAGTCGTGCCAATGGAACTGAGTTTCAGGGATTGTCTGATTCAACGGGAAAATTTTCACTACGGCTTCCCAATGGAACCAAATATGATATTTTTATCCTTGGTTTTCATGATTCTACCAGTTATAATGTATTAGATATACCTGCATTAAAAGATAACCAGTATTATAAAAATCCTTTTAACGTTGACATACAATTTGAACAACCAAAATCATTTGTGCTGGACAACTGTACGTTTGAAACGGGCAAAGCTACGCTGCAGCCGGAAGCGTATGCCGTGGTAGATGAACTGGTGGAATACCTGAAAAGAAAAGAGGATGAAAAAATTGAATTAGGTGGCCATACTGATAATGTTGGCAAGGCGGAAGCCAATATGGTATTATCAACCAATAGGGCAAATACCGTTAGGGCATATCTATTGATGAAGGGCATTTCGCCAGACAGGGTAACGGCAAAAGGCTACGGGATGACGACGCCCATTGCCGAAAATACCACCGCTGAAGGCCGGGCACTGAACCGCAGAACTGAGGTTAAAATAATTGAGTAAATGATTTATAAAACTGTCCGGAAGAAAGCTGCCGGGACATTCGTTTTGTACAGGTTAATTTTCACAAAAAAATATTATCCCATTAGGTTGACCAAAGGATTTTAAATTCGGCTATTTCCTGCAATTGAAATAATTCGTGTAATCCGGAATAATCAGTGGAATAAATTTTAAGCGCTAAATTTCACAAATACTTTGCCACCTACATTTTACCGCCTGCCTGTTTTAAGTTAGTTTTGCGCCAACTGAAATGAAAAAGATAGATAAGTATATACTAAAAAATTTTTTAACCACTTTTATTTTTTGCCTGCTACTGTTTACTGTAATAGTAGTGGTAATTGATACCAGCGAAAAAACAGACGACTTTCACAAATCAGGGCTTTCTTTATGGGTTATCATCAGGGATTATCATTTTGGTTTTATTCCCCGGCTCGATGCTATGCTGTTTCCATTGTTTGTTTTTATCGCAGTAATTTTTTTCACGGCCAAGTTGGCAGATAGGTCTGAAGTAATTGCTATCCTTAGTAGTGGTGTTAGTTTCAGGCGTTTTATGCGCCCTTACTGGATTGGCGGTTTTTTACTGTCTTTCATATTATGGGTTACTTATCATACCGTATTACCCAGGGCTAACACCCTGTGGGGAGTGTTTCAGGCAAAATACATCGACGTAAATTTTGGGGGAAATGAAAATAAATCCTTCATACAAAATTTTTATTTTCGGATGGATTCTAACACGTATGCGGGTTTGCGCAGTTACGATACTACCAGTAAAACAGGCTCCAATTTCTTTATCCAGGAATTCAGAAAAAACGCCTTGGTATATAACTTGCGGTGCGATAACATTTCCTGGGATACCGCCCACAAAAAATGGAAACTAACCAATGTACAGCAACGGACGTTTAATGGCGATAAAGAAAATTTACGCCACAATGCGTCGTTGCTCGTGGGATATAATTTTAAGCCGGTTGACCTGCGTCGCGATGAATATTTAAAAGACCGGTTACCTACCAGCGACCTTGACCATATGATAAAGATGGAAAAAATAAGGGGTTCTGAAGATATCAATACCTTATTGGTAGAGCGGTATAGCCGCGATGCTATTCCGTTTTCAGTTATAATTTTAACAGTGATTGGTGTTTCGCTGTCGTCAAGAAAAGTAAGGGGAGGAAGTGGCTTTCACCTGGCCGTTGGTGTTATTTTAAGTGTGTTGTATATTTTATTTGGCCGCCTGGCGCTGGTATTTGCCACCAAAGGAAATCTCACACCTTTTTTGGCGGCCTGGCTGGCCAATATAATTTTCGGATTTATTGCGTATTATCTTTACCGTAAAGCAGCGAAATAGACTTATCGAGAGTGTGTTTTATTTACCATTGATAAATGATTGGAAATATTATCCTTTCACAATTTTATTATAGCTGGTAGCGATTCCTTTAATTAAAGACGAAAATTATATTGGCCAGCCAGGCCGCCAAAAAAGGTGTGAGATTTCCTTTGGTGGCAAATACCAGCGCCAGGC
>JANYFI010000032.1 GCA_025362765.1 Ferruginibacter sp.
AAATTATGCAGACTTTCCTGTATCTCTGCACTCAATCCGCCGGTGCGCTGCATACTCAACGCATTTCTCTTTTTAATCCAGGGCGAACTTACTTTGGTAATAAAAAATATCAGCAGGCCGGGCAATAATGTGGCGACACCCAGTTTAAAATTAATCGCCAGTAAAAAAATAGCGGCTCCGGCCATTGTTACGATGGTACCGATAAACTGCATCAGCGATTGCGAAAAAAACTGATTAATTTTATCCGTATCGTTATTAACCCTTGAAATTAAATCACCGGCTTTGTTCTGGTTAAAAAAACCTACGGGCAATTCCTGCAGTTTATTAAAGATTGTATTGCGCAGTTTAAACAGCATCCGTTGCCCAACGCCGCCCATCATCCTGGTTTGCAGGTAGCTGGCAACAAAAGCTACCATGTACATGCCGAGGAGTATCCCGGC
Source organism: Ferruginibacter sp. (assembly GCA_025362765.1). Taxonomy (GTDB): domain Bacteria; phylum Bacteroidota; class Bacteroidia; order Chitinophagales; family Chitinophagaceae; genus Ferruginibacter. The sequence continues at coordinate 441 of JANYFI010000032.1, forward strand.
CCACACCATCACGCCATGAAAATCTTTGTGCATTATGTAAGTGTCTATTACATGCCCGATAATAAATGGCGCCAGCAGGTTCAGGCCCGAGTTGGCTAATATCGCTACCAATGCCAGTAACATGTTGCGGCGCTCCTCGGTTATGAGGCGCAGCAGTTTTTGCAGGGCTTGCAGTGTGGAGGTTTTTTGCTGCTGCGCAGAAATATCATTGAGGTTGTAATTCATAATTGCTTGTGCTCTGCTGTGAGTTAAAAATCTGTATGTATTCAGGACTCTGTTTCATTAAATCGCTGTGAATGCCGCTGGCAACAATCTCTCCCTCCATCAGCACAATAATCTGGTCGTAGTGCTCTACCGTTGCAATTTTTTGGGTTACTGAAATCAGCGTTATGCCCGGGTAATTGTTTTGTAGGTTTTGCAATATTTTTGTTTCTGTGTTGGTGTCTACCCTGGCTGTAAAATCATCCAGCAGCAATATCTTGGGATTGATGGCCAACGCCCTCGCCAACATGATACGTTGCTTTTGACCGCCTGATAAACTAGTACCTCTTTCAGAAACTATCGTATCCAGTTTATCAGGGAGGGAATCAATAAAATCCCTCAACTCCGCAGTGGCAATTGCTTTGGCGAGTGATTCATCTGTCACCAGGTTACTAAAAGCAATATTTTCCCGGATGCTCATGTTAAATAAAATACTATCCTGAAAAACAAACCCTACCTGGCTGTAAAACTTTTCTTTATTATATTTTTCAATATTTTCTCCATCAAAATCCACTTCACCTGTCGCCGGTTTTATAAGCCCGGTTAACAGGTACAACAATTGTGTTTTACCGGCAGCAGTCGGGCCTATCACCGCCAGAGACGACCCTGATTTTACAAAAAAGTTAATATCCTTCAGTGCCGGCTTTTCTCCATAAATTACCGAGACATATTTCAGTTCAATATTACCGCATAAAGTAGTTGTAATCGTAGTAGTATCCGGCAGGTCAGGGGAATTAAGCACACTGCTGATGCGCTGGTAACTTGCGGAAGCCTGTGCTATTACACTGCTCATAAACCCAATCACCAGGATAGGGAAAATGAGTATGGCGAGGTAACTGTTAAACGCTGAAAAATCGCCCAGTGACATGGTGCCGGTAATTACAAAATGACCGCCCATAGTAAGAATCGCAAGCCCAGCCATGTTAGCAGTAAAAATAATCACTGGTATCAATCCTGCAAATAATTTAAGAATACTCATGCCCAGGCTTTTGGCCTGTGTATTTGCATCCAGGAACTTTACGTATTCCAGTTGCTGAGAATTGATGACCCTAATAATGGCGGCGCCCAAAATACTCTCATTGATTACTTTATTGAGCCTATCCACCACTTGCCTGCTTTGCAAAAATATTGCCCGCACTTTCTTCAACACAAAAAAGAACGCACCGCCAATAATGGGCACAATGGCCACCACTGCCAGCGCAAGCTTCCAGTTAATGGAGAATAATAAAATACAGGCGCCAATAATAAGGATGATGGAAGATGCGATGGACACAATCGCTTGGGAAACAAACATTTTAATACTGTCTACATCCGCAGTTAAATTGGTGAGCAATTTGGATGGATTAGTTTGTTCAATGTAGGCATGGTTCTGTACAGATATTTTATTTGCCAGCCTGGAACGCAGGTCCCGGGCAACTTTCTCTGAAGCGTACACCTGCACCAATCCTTGCAGCCAGGTAAACACAAAAATGATAAATGCCGCAACCATATATTTTACCAGCACCTGCTGCAATACATAATGCGTCGGGTACGCATCAATGGCGTTTGCGATTATTTTTGGTAAAAACAAATTGATGCCATTGCTGAACAACGCAAATAACAGCAATAAAAAAACCATTCCGCGGTAAGGCGTCAGCAAGCTAAATACACCAGGGCCTTTTTGATCCGTCTTACCGGGGGGGCCTGCCTTTTTTGTCATAATAAAAGGGAGTTAATAAGCTGGAAAAATAATCAAAAAAAAATTAGCAAGCCAATGAGGTTTTTTTTATTTGATGGACGGCTTGTTTGATGGACGACGGATAGTGACTTAAAATATTTTATCACTGTGGAAATGAATTAATGTGTAAGAAAAGCTGTCGTACAAGAAAGCTGCATTGCGCATGAATAAAAATGGCTAAGTTACACTAAGGTCTTGCACTAGTCCGAAACATTTTTCTGCTTGTATCCTGGTGTGGTGTTGCACCTGCAGAACAAAAATTTTACAATGAAAATTTTAACTGCGTTTTTTTGCCTGCTGTTTACAGGCGCATTTACAAAATCAAAAGCTGCACCAACAACATACTTTGTAAAAGCGATTGATAGGTCTTATGTATGAGTTAACAAGAGGTCTCTGCTAAAAGGATAACTTTAATCAGCAA
>JANYFI010000076.1 GCA_025362765.1 Ferruginibacter sp.
ACATCCAGTTTCTGGCAGGATGATATCAACAGCAAAGCAACAAAAAAAGGAAAAATATTTTTTATAGTAAATTTCATGATCAGCATTTTTTTTAATTAAAAACTAAGATTAACACCCAGCGTAAAAGTGCGTGCCGGCGGATAAGCAGCGTAATCAACTCCTGCCGTCCTGTCCTGGTTGCCCCCATTTGAACTTACCTCCGGATCGAATCCTTTGTACTTGGTAAATACATATAAATTCTGCACCTGGGCGTACACCTGCAGGTTGTTAAACACTTTTAATTTTTTATTAAAGGTATAAGTTAGGTTAACAGTGCGTATCCTTAAGAAAGACGCATTTTCCACAAACATGCTGCTGTTTTCAAAATAGTTTTTGTTCACAAAGGAATATCGCGGCACATCCGTGATATCTCCAGGCTTTTGCCAGCGTTTAAGCGAGTTAACAGAATTGTTGGCGTATACCTGCGTCAACCCGCCATCGTTGCTGTAGCCAAGGTTTTCCCATACTGGCCTTATGAGGTTATATACTTTATTGCCAATACTGAATTGAGTGGCTACCATTAACTCCAGGTTTTTATATTTAAAGCTGTTGTTAAGGCCGCCGAAATAATCCGGCCTTGCATGGCCAAGTACCTGCGCATCGTTGGCATCAATTACGCCATCTTTGTTCAGATCTTCGTACATAGGGTCTCCCGTTTGCGGATTAACACCATTGTATTTCACGCCCCAAAAACTGCCAACCGGTTGCCCAACCTGTAAAATATGCGTAGGGCTCAAATCATTGAAAGCGCTAAGCTGCTGGTTGTTCACCGGCGTTTTTAGCAAGGTGTTTTTTTGATAAGTAATGTTGAAATTGGTTGTCCATCTAAAACTGGAGGTACTGATATTTCTTGAAGTAACATTGAATTCCCAGCCTTTATCCTCTACCGATCCTCCATTGGTAAGCAGGGTGGCAAAACCCGTGGTACCGGCTATGGGTACATAGTTCAGCAGGTCAGTACGGGTGTTTACAAAATAATCTGCAGAACCGCTGATGAGGCCACCAAAAAATTCATAGTCAACCCCAACATTTGCGCCTTTGTTTTTTTGCCAGGTAAGATTAGGATCTACAATCAGCTTGGGTTTTAGCCCGCCCTGTCCATTGTATACCGCAGGTTGCCACAATGGTTTGTTTTGATAATCTCCAATTTCCTGGTCGCCGGTAAAGCCATAGCTGGCTCTTAATTTTAAGGCAGTCAGCACTTTGCTGTTTTCCATGAAATGTTCTTTATTGATATTCCATCCTGCGCTTACGCTGGGAAAATATCCATACTGTTTGCCTTGCGGAAAACGCGATGATCCGTCACTTCGCAATACGGCACTTAATAAGTACTTACTGTCATAATCATAAGTCAATCTTGCCAGATAAGAATGCAGGCGATTGTTACCTCCTGGTGCTACCGGAATGCGGGTAATAATCGCTGCAACAGAAACATCCGTTAAGTCGCTCCCTAAGGGAAAACCCTGGCCCGCAGTAGCATTTCTGTCAGAGGTGGTTCCTTGTTGTGTAAAGCCTGCCAGCGCTCCAATGGAGTGTTTGCCAACAGCGGTTTGGTAATTAAATATATTTTCGTTTAGCCAGGTAGTACTGTTAAAATTAGCTTTGGTTGCACGGCCACCAACCGGTGCGCCATCCGTGGTGATGGGCGATAAAAAAAGTTTATCTGTCAGGGCTGCATAATCAGTGCTCCAGGAAGTTTTGAATTTTAAGTTTTTATTAATTTTGTATTCACCATAAGCAGAACCTGTAAAGCGATAGCCATCTGTGAAGCCTTTAATTTCGTGTGCAGATTTTACCGGATTATCAGATAGCCAGCTTGCCTGGTAATCTTCAAATTTGGAATAGTTGCCATTGGCATCATACACCGGCATAAGCGGCGATGCGCCAATGGCATTGGTAACAATGCCACTGTAAGTGTCATCGTTAAAGCTGCGGTGGTTAAGGCTTTTACTCATGCTGAGGTTTATGCCTACGGTGAATTTATCATTTACAGCATGATCAATGTTGACACGGGCGTTCATCCGCTTAAAATAATTCTCTATAACAATTCCCTGCTGATCGAAGTAACCTGCGCCGATATAAAATTTTGTTTTTTCATTGCCGCCTCTCAGGTTCAGCTCATAATTGTTGATGGGTGCCGTTCTAAAAATTTGATCAAGCCACACCGTATTCGTAGTGCCTGCGGCATATCCCAGCGGATCGGTAAGCACGGTTGGATCAAAGTCTGGTCCAAAAGCTGTGTTATCCGCATTGTACACTTTGAGGTCGTTGGCCCTGGCTTCCTGCACCATATCCACAAACTGCGTGGAGTTCATGAATTTTATTTTCCTGGCTACCTGCTGAATGCCGGTGTACATATTAAAACCGGTTTGTGTTTTGCCGGCCTTTCCTTTTTTTGTTGTTACCAGCACCACTCCATTGCTGGCCCTGGCGCCGTAGATGGCCGCAGAAGAAGGGTCTTTTAAAATTTCAATGGATTCAATATCATCAGGATTGATGTCGGAAATGGAACTGATGTTTTGTCCCTGTCCAACTTCATCCCCGGTGGTATTAAAGGAAGTTGATAAAGAAGAATTGCTTTCACTCAGCATTGGTATTCCATCTACCACATATAACGGATTTTGTGCTCCACGGATACTCACCAGCAAACCGGCGCCCGGCGTACCTGATGGTGAGGTTACATTAATGCCTGACAGTTTTCCCTGGATGCTGTTAGCCAAATTAGAGAGCGGTTGGTTTTTAAAATCTTTATTTGCGATGGAGGCTACTGCGC